>JAEUNS010000301.1 GCA_016790005.1 Zoogloeaceae bacterium | reverse complement strand
TTGCGTTCGTTGAAGGCCAGGAGTTTGCCGAAGCTGCCAATGCCGGCGGCGGCGAGGGTCTTGATCGGACCGGCCGAAATGGCATTGACCCGGATCCCCTCAGGCCCCAGGCAGACCGCAAGATAGCGTACCGAGGCCTCGAGGCTGGCCTTGGCCAGGCCCATGATGTTGTAGTTTGGCATCGTGCGCACGGCGCCAAGGTAAGAGAGCGTGAGCAAGGCACCGTTGCGACCCTGCATCATCGGCCGTGCAGCCTTGGCAAGCAGCGGAAAGCTTGCGGCGCTGATGTCTTGAGAAACGCGGAAGGCCTCACGCGTGAAACCATCGAGAAAATCGCCTTCGAGCGCATCGGTTGGCGCGAAGGCGATCGAATGCACCAGCACATCAAGGCCGTCCCAGTGTGTCGCAAGCGTGCTGAAGAGCTGCTCGATATTGTGGTCATCCTGAACATCACAGGGCAGCACGATTACTGACTCGAAGTCGGTCGCGAGTTTCTCCACCCGATCTTTGACCCGCTCATTCTGGTAGGTGAAAGCAAGCTCGGCACCCTCGCGATGCATGGCCTTGGCGATACCGTATGCGATCGACCTGTTGCTGAGTAGGCCGGTGATCAATACGCGTTTTCCGGCAAGAAAGCCCATTTGTGTTCGACCCCATCTCTTTTCGGTGTGGATGCGCGGATTATAGCCGATGCGTCCAGGATTGAATTTCGCCCGGGCTCGGCGGTTCTATCGGCCCCAATGCGTGTTACGGGTAGAATCCGCCCCATGTCAAACCCTTTCGATTCTCGCTCGATGTGCATTGCTGCGTTCACGACGGCCGGTATTGCCTCTGCTCCAGATACGAATGTTGCCGGGGCGTGGGGCACGGGTAGCGAAACAGTGTATCGCGCTGCGCGGGGCCATCACTGGGCCAGGGTCTTCAGAGCATGAGTCGCCTGCATTTCGCTCGTGCGGGCAAGCGGCTCGGGCGTACCATCTTGAGAACCCTGCTTTGCCTGCTTGGTGCGAACCTGTTGTGTTTCGTGCTGTTCTTCATGCTTTATTCGGCCGGCGAGCCGCTTGCGGGCATCGAAGTGCGACCGACACCTGCCGGGGTGAATGGCATGCCTGCCACCGCGCTTGGCGCTGAGAGCACGCCGCTGTTGTTCAATGTGGCTGCGAGTGGTGTCGGCCATTTTACTGAAACCCGCCTTTTCGATCGCACCGTGCGGGTTTTGGGGGGAGACTTCGGTGAGGATGCTCGCGGGCGCGAGATTGTCGATCAGCTTGTGGCGCGTATCGGTCCGTCGGCGGCTTTGGTCGGTGTGCCCGCCGTGCTGTTCGTCGTGGCCGCCGGTGCGACCGCGCTCGGATTCGTAATGATCTCAGCCCATGGCAATCAAGGTATTGGCATGGCCGGCTTGCTGGTGATGAGTCTGGTGGCCGCCTGCGCAGTTCTTGGGGGGCATGTGGCGGTGGCGCAGTTGTTCGCGTGGCTGCAGAGTATCGGGTTCGGGCCGGGACGTCTGATCGATGCCGGCCGCCCGTTTCTTGCTGTGACGGCTGCTTTTGGCGGTTTGGCACTGGCGCTGTGGTGGCGCCATGTGGCCTTTTTGCCGGCGCTGGCTGCCGGGCCTGCGCGTGCTGCCCGCGCCCGCGGTCTGCCCGAGTTGAAGGTGTGCCTGAGTCATGGTGCCGTGTGTGCCCTCCCGGCCGTGCGAGCGCTCGTGCCGGGATTGATCAGCTTCCTGTTCATGCTGAGCCTGATGCTTGAGACCTTGTTTGAAGTGCCGGGCCTCGGTCAGTATGCGGTCGAGGGTTTTCATGCCGGCGATGTGCTTGCGCTGCATTCGGTGACCCTGCTGGGTGTGTGCTTGCATCTCGTGGGACTCAATCTCGCCGGGCTCGCGTTTGCGCCCTTCGATCGGTCGGGGGCGCGCTGATGTCTGCCCACGTGCTGATGATGTTCACCGATGCGCTCTACTTTGGCGTGTGCGGATTCATATTCGTGGTGTTGCTGCCCTTGCTGCGCGCAGGCCCCGCGCGCGCGGCCTGGCGGCGGGTGTCGGGTAGCGAGACTGGCGTGGTGTCGATGCTGCTGTTAGGGCTGTTTTTGCTGATTGGGCTGGCCGACAGCCTGCACCTGCCGCAACTGATGGGCGGCGAGCGCGGCACGAGTGTGCTCGACAGCCTGCTGCATCGATTCTTGTCGGGTGATCGCCAGTCGTACGTCAACCCTGTAGCGGTGAGTATGCTCGAGCAGTCGTTCAAGGGAGTTCGCAGTGCCTGGCTGGTGGGGATGGGAGGGGTCGTTGCCTGGCTGCCCTTGACCGTCCTGGCGGGGGTTGCCGCAGGCTTGGCGGGTGGCGTCCTGGGTCGGATGGTGGGGTTTGCCTGTGATGTGCTCGATGCGATCCCGGACGTGCTTCTGCTGGTGATGCTGCTATTCGCGGCGCAGCCCCTGATCGGTGCGCTGGCCGAGTATTTTTCGGGTGCGGTCAATGCGGGTGAGGCGCGTCTGCTGGTGATCTGCATCGCTCTTGGTTTTGTGCGTGGCCCCGCCCTGTGTCGTCGCGTGCGGGCGCGTACGGCCGAGTTCATGGCCTCGGATGCGGTCGCGGCTGCGCGTTGCATGGGCGTGTCCGATGCCCAGTTGCTGCGCAGGCATCTGCTGCCCGAGCTCGCAAGCATGGCTGCGGTCGCAGTTGTGACCGCGTTCCCCATGCTGATGGTGGCTGAGGCGGTGCTGTCCTATCTTGGCATGGGTCTGGATCCGGTTACCCGTAGTCTGGGTACCGTCCTGTCCGACGCGCTGGCCATCGCAGCCACAGAGCCGAGTGCCGGCGCTGTGCTGATGGCGGCCTTGTTGCCGCTGGGGTTGATGCTGGCTGCGGCAAGCCTCTTTGCGTTCTCGGTGAGTAGTACTTTTGGCCGAGAGCGGCATTGACGGGATCTTCAGTTACACCTTTGCTGACCTTTATGAAACCGCTTAGATTCGATAACCGCTTTGTAGCCGAGTTGCCCGCAGACACAAGCGAGTCCTTGCAGACTAGGCAGGTCCATGGCGCATGCTTTGCTCGGGTAAAACCCACGCCGGTGCGAGCGCCTGCGCTTCTCGCCTGGTCGCCCGAGGTGGCCCAGCTACTGGACTTGGCCGAAGAAGACGTGCGCTCAGCGAGTTTTGCCGACATCTTTGGCGGCAATGCGCTGATGGCGGGAATGGAGCCCTATGCCGCCTGCTATGGTGGCCACCAGTTTGGCAACTGGGCAGGGCAACTCGGTGACGGTCGTGCAATCACCCTCGGTGAGACCGTGAATTCGCGCGGCGAGCGCTGGGAGTTGCAGCTGAAAGGTGCCGGGCCCACGCCATTTTCGCGCCGGGCCGATGGCCGCGCGGTGTTGCGTTCGTCGGTGCGCGAATTCCTGTGCAGCGAAGCGATGCATCACCTCGGCGTGCCGACCACGCGGGCACTGAGCCTGGTCACCACCGGCGAAGAAGTCGTGCGCGACATGTTCTACGATGGTCGTCCGCGCGCAGAGCCGGGGGCTGTGGTGTGCAGGGTGGCGCCATCCTTCATCCGCTTCGGCAGTTTCGAGATCTTCAGCGCCAGGAGCGATCTGACGAACCTTGAAAAGCTGGTCGATTTCACCATCGCACGCGATTTTCCCGAGCTCGACGGCGATGTGGCGTCGCGGCGCAATGCGTGGTTCGAAGTTGTGTGCGAACGCACCGCTCATATGCTTGCCCATTGGATGCGGGTGGGCTTCGTACATGGGGTGATGAATACCGACAATATGTCGATACTCGGTCTCACGATCGATTACGGGCCTTACGGCTGGATCGACAACTTCGATCTCGACTGGACGCCCAACACGACCGATGCGGGTGGCAAGCGTTATCGCTTTGGCAATCAGCCGCAGATCGCGCACTGGAATCTGGTGCAACTGGCGAATGCGCTGTTCCCGCTCTTCGGCAAGGCCGAGCCTCTGCAGGCCGGACTCGATCGCTATGTGGACGTGTTCGAGGCCCGGAGTCGTGCGCATCATGCGGCAAAACTGGGTTTCAGCCACTATGGCGAGGCGGAAACCGATCTGGTCGAGCGGCTCCACCTATTGCTCGCAGACGCCGAGGTCGACATGACGATCTTCTATCGCCGCCTCGCAGATATCGATCCCGGTGCGCCCGATCTGGCGGTACTCGAAGATGCCTTCTACAGCGTCGACAAGCTGACGGCCCAGGGCGATGCACTGCGTGGGTGGTTGCGGGACTATGCTGGGCGCGCCCGGCTCGAAGGCTGCGACCCGGGGAGGCGCCGGGCCGCGATGAATGCGGTGAACCCGGCATACGTGCTGCGCAACTACCTTGCCCAAGAGGCCATCGATGCGGCCGAGGCGGGTGATCCGGGGCTGATCCACACCCTGCTCGATGTCATGCGCAGGCCCTATGATGAACAGCCGGGACGCGAGCGCTTTGCGGCGCGGCGCCCCGATTGGGCCCGCAATCGCGCGGGGTGTTCGATGCTGTCGTGCAGCTCGTGAGGTGTCGCTGCGGGGCGCAGGCCCCGCGAAATCAGGCCTTGATCTTCATCAGGCGGTTCTTTTCGCGCTCCCAGTCGCGTTTCTTGTCGTCTTCGCGCTTGTCATACTGTTTCTTGCCCTTGGCGAGTCCGATGGTGGCCTTGACCCGGCCCTTCGAGTAGTGCAGGTCCAGCGGCACCAGGGTGAAGCCTGCGCGTTCGACCTTGCCGATCAGCTTGTCGATCTCGCTCGCATGCAGCAGCAGCTTGCGGGTGCGGGTCGGGTCGGCATGGACATGGGTCGAGGCGCTCGCAAGGGCGGTGATGTGCATGCCGAGTATGAAGATCTCGCCGTCGCGCACGATCACATAGGCTTCCTTGATGTTGGCCCTGCCAGCACGAATGGCTTTTACCTCCCAGCCTTCGAGTACGATGCCGGCTTCGTATTTTTCCTCGATGAAGAAATCGTGAAAAGCCTTGCGATTGTCGATGATGCTCATGAAGTGTCGGATTCCGGGGATTGGGCGCGCGGCCGCTTGCGGTAGAATCGCGGATTCTAGCAGTTCGGCAAAACAAGCGTCCCACTCATGGCTGAAGTCAAAAAACTGGTCTTGATAGAATTTACGCCCGCGCAGATGTTCGAGCTCGTCGATGGCTGCGAGGACTACCAGCAGTTTCTGCCGTGGTGCGGCGGGGCGGAGGTGCACTCGCGTACCGACACGCTCACGGTCGCGACGCTGCACATCAGCTATCACGGCATCAAGGCCCACTTTTCAACCGAGAACACCAAGCGCGCGCCGTTCGAGATGCATATTCGACTGAAGGAGGGGCCGTTCAAGCATCTTGACGGTGCCTGGCACTTTACCCCGCTGGGCGAGACCGCCTGCAAGGTCGAGTTCAACCTGCAATACCAGTTCTCGAGCAAGCTGCTCGAGAAGGCGCTCGGCCCGGTGTTCAACCATATCGCCAATACCTTCGTGGACTCGTTCGTAAAGCGTGCCGGGCAGGTGTTCAAAGGTGAAAGCCATGGCTGAGCTCATCGATGTCGAGGTGTCGTATGCCTTGCCTCAGCGTTGCGAACTCATCCGGCTGAGCCTGCCGGCCGGCTCGACCGTGGCGCAGGCCATCGATGCGTCGGGGCTGCGCGAGCGCTATCCCGACCTCGATGTCGATGGACGCAACAAGGTGGGTATTTTTGCCAAACTTACCAAGCTCGATGCGCCCTTGCGCGATCGTGATCGGGTCGAGATCTACCGCCCCCTGATCGCCGACCCGAAGGCCGTGCGCAAGAAGCGCGCCGATGAGGGCAAGGCGATGAAGAAAGGCGGCGGTGACGCGGTCGAGGCTTGAACTGATCCCTGGGCGGTCAGAGACGGCGTCTTAGGCGCTTGCCGGATGCCAGCGTCAGGGGCAGTTTGCGCGCAAGAGGGCGCGGCTGCGTTCGATTTCGGCTGCACGGCTGGCATCGTCTAGAAACGCCTGCTCGCCCTGGGCATTGATGCGCCTTACCCGCTGCCCCGATTCGAGTGCTACCAGATTGCTGCGCGTCTGTTCGCAGGCAAGGCGCTTATCCTCGGCCGCGCGACGCTCCTGCTCGGCCTTCTCCCGGGCTTCGGCTTCTTCGGCCTGTCGCTTCTGAAATTCGAGATTCTGCTCGGCGACGGTCTTGGGACCCGAACTGCTTGTGGGGGCCTGCGGTGTCGATGCTGCGGGGACACCAGACTCGGCCTCGAGACCGCGCGTAGGAGTCTTGACGCTGCGAATCGGTTTGGCGTCCACGCCCGCCGGTGGGCGGTCCGAATAGTTCCGGTTGCCCTGGGCATCGCGCCATTCGTAGATCTGGGCCCCGGCGGGTGCAACAATCGAGAGCGCGACCAGCATCAAGATATGTTTTGGCATTCGGACGGACTCCAGCATCATTACTGACGCAGCGCTAACACCGGGTTGACAGCCTCGGTATAATACGGATTTGGTCGAAAGGATAAAAGCCATGCGCGTGATCCAGAAGGCGCTGACCTTCGATGACGTCCTTCTCATCCCCGCCCACTCGACCGTGCTGCCGCGTGATGTGATGCTGCACAGTCAGGTTAGCAGAAAAATCCGTCTCAACATTCCGCTGGTCTCGGCCGCGATGGACACCGTGACCGAGTCGCGACTTGCGATCGCGCTTGCCCAGGAGGGCGGTATCGGCATCGTGCATAAAAACCTGACCGACCGCGAGCAGGCGGCGGAGGTACTCAAGGTCAAGCGCTTCGAATCCGGAGTGCTGAAAGACCCGATCACCGTTCCGCCCACCATGACAGTGGGTGAAGTCATGGCGCTTACACGCCTGCACAAGTTCTCGGGTCTGCCTGTGATCGAGAACAATAAGGTGGTCGGCATCGTCACGAATCGCGACCTGCGGTTCGAGAGCAATCTCGAACAACCGGTGTCAGCGATCATGACGCCACAGCATCGGCTGGTGACGGTCAAGGAAGGCGCAAGCCTCGATGAAGCGCGTGAATTGCTGCGCCTGCACCGGCTCGAGCGGGTGCTGGTGCTGAACGACGAAGGCGAGTTGCGCGGCCTCATCACCGTCAAGGACATGATGAAATCCACCGAGCATCCGATGGCGTCGAAGGACGAGCTCGGCCGCCTGCGTGTGGGTGCGGCGATCGGTGTCGGTGCCGGCACCGAAGAGCGCGCAACCCTGCTGGCCGAGGCCGGGGTGGACCTGATCGTGGTCGATACCGCGCATGGTCACGCGCAGGGCGTGCTCGACCGGGTGAGCTGGGTCAAGAAGAACTTCCCGCAGGTCGAGGTGATCGGCGGCAACATCGCCACCGGCGATGCAGCCCGTGCGCTGGTCGATGCCGGTGCAGACGGAGTCAAGGTCGGTATCGGGCCGGGCTCGATCTGCACCACCCGGATCGTGGCCGGGGTCGGGGTGCCGCAAATCACCGCAGTGGACAACGTGGCGACGGCGTTGATCGGGTCGGGCGTGCCGCTGATTGCCGATGGCGGCGTGCGTTATTCCGGCGATATCGCCAAGGCGATCGCCGCAGGTGCGCATTCGGTGATGCTGGGCGGGCTGTTTGCCGGCACCGAGGAGGCGCCCGGCGAAACCGTGCTGTTCCAGGGGCGCTCCTACAAGGCCTACCGCGGTATGGGATCACTTGGCGCAATGGAAAAGGGTGCGGCCGATCGCTACTTTCAGGACAGCTCGTCGAACATCGACAAGCTCGTGCCCGAGGGTATCGAGGGGCGGGTGCCCTACAAGGGGCCGGTTTCGGCGGTCATTCACCAGTTGGTGGGTGGT
>JAEUNS010000285.1 GCA_016790005.1 Zoogloeaceae bacterium | reverse complement strand
GAGACGGTGGCCAGGCTGGAAGTCATGGGGTGCGTCCTCTTCTTATTTGCGGAACATCGCCAGCATGCGGCGCGTGACGGCGAAGCCGCCGAACATGTTGATCGCCGTGAGCACCAGCGCCAGCACGGCGCAACCCAGGATCAGGGCGTTGGGCCGGTCGGCAGCGCCGGCCGCGTCCAGCGGCGGGGCGACCTGGATCAGCGCACCGATGGCGATGATGGAGCTGATGGCGTTGGTCACGCTCATCAGCGGCGTGTGCAGCGAGGGCGTCACGTTCCACACCACCATGTAGCCCACGAAGCAGGCCAGCACGAACACCGTGAAGTGCGAGAGGAAGGAGGCCGGCGCGTAAAGACCGACCAAGGCGAACAGGACGGCACCGATGCCGAACACGATGGCCAGGGTCTTGGCCGACATGGGCTCGCCCGGGCCGTGGCCGTGGGCCGCCGCCTTGGGTGCTGCGGCGGCAGGTTTGGCCGGAGGCTTGGGCGCGGCGGCAATGGGCGGCGCGGGCCAGGTGATCTCGCCGTCCTTGATGACCGTGAGACCACGGATGGCGTCGTCGGCCATGTTGACGTTGATCACGCCATCCTTGGTCTTGCACAGCTCCTCCGTCAGGCGCAGCAGGTTGTTCGAGTACAGGGTCGAAGATTGCCTGGCCAGCCGGCTCACCAGATCCGTGTAGCCGATGATGGTGACGCCGTGGCGCACGACGGCTTCGCCAGGCACGGTGAGTTCGCAGTTGCCACCCTGCTCGGCGGCCATATCGACGATCACGCTGCCGGGCTTCATGCTCTCTACCATCTCGGCGGTGATGAGCGTGGGCGCCTGCTTGCCCGGAATCAGAGCGGTGGTGATGATGATGTCGACGTCCTTGGCCTGTTGGGCGTACATCGCACGCTGGGCCTGCTGGAAGCCCTCGCTCATCACCTTTGCATAGCCGCCGCCACCTGAGCCTTCTTCCTCGAAGTCGACCTTGACGAACTCGCCGCCCAGCGAACCTACCTGGTCGGCCACCTCTGCGCGCGTGTCGTTTGCACGCACGATCGCACCCAGGTTTGCGGCCGTTCCGATCGCAGCCAGGCCTGCCACGCCTGCGCCGGCAATGAAGACCTTGGCCGGAGGAACTTTGCCGGCGGCGGTGACCTGGCCGTTGAAGAAGCGGCCGAAGGCGTTGGCCGCTTCGATCACTGCGCGGTAGCCGCTGATGCCGGCCATGGAGCTGAGCGCGTCCATCTTCTGTGCGCGCGAAAGTTGGCGCGGCAACGCGTCGATGGCCAGCACCGTGGCCTTCCTGGCAGCGAGCTGTTCCATCAGCTCGGGGTGTTGTGCAGGCCACACGAAGCCGATCAGCATGCCGCCCTCGCGCAGCAGTGCCACTTCTTCCAAGCTCGGCGGCCGCACCTTGAAGACGATGTCTGAGCGCGCCCACAGATCGGCAGCGCTGCCGACAATCTCGGCACCGGCGGCACGGTAGGTATCGTCGCCAAAATTTGCCGCGTCGCCGGCACCGCTTTCCACGGCGACCGAGAAGCCCAGCTTGATGAGCTTGCCCACCACGTCCGGAACGGTCGCTACACGCTTCTCGCCCACAGCCGTTTCTTTGGGTACTCCAATCAGCAATTCCATGAACGCAGCTCCTTGAAAGGTATCGAAATACTGGCGCTATCGCTCGATCGCCAGGGCTACGCCCGTACCGCTGCATAGCGAAGCCAGGCTGCGCTGCGCGCCGCAGCGGATCATTTCATGGCCCAGGGCGACCAGAACGGGGGCACCCGAGGCCCCGGCTGGGGGGCCTCCGCCTCATTTCTTGCGCATCGGCGGCACGTCGGTACAACTGCCATGGGCGACTTCTGCGGCCATTCCGACGGTCTCGCCCAGGGTGGGGTGGGGGTGGATGGTTTTGCCGATATCGACGGCGTCGGCGCCCATCTCGATGGCCAGGCAGACCTCACCGATCATGTCACCGGCCGAGGGACCGACGATGGTGCCACCGATGACGCGGTGGGATTCGGCATCGAAGATCAGCTTGGTGAAGCCATACTCGGCCCCGTTGGCGATCGCGCGGCCACTGGCCGCCCACGGGAACTTGGCGGTCTCGACCTTTCGCCCTTCTTCCTTGGCCTGGGCCTCGGTGTAGCCGACCCAAGCCACCTCGGGATGGGTGTAGGCGACACCCGGGATCACCGTCGCATCGAAGGCGGACTTCTGCCCGGCGGCGACCTCGGCTGCCACATGCGCCTCATGGACCGCCTTGTGGGCGAGCATGGGCTGGCCGACGACATCGCCGATCGCAAAGATGTGGGGCACGTTGGTACGCATCTGCGCATCGACCGGAATGAAGCCGCGATCGGTCACGACCACGCCGGCCTTCTCGGCCCCGATCTTCTTGCCATTGGGCGCCCGTCCGGCCGACTGCAGGATCATGTCGTAGCGCACCGGCTCGGCTGGGGCCTTGTCACCTTCAAACTTCACCCACAAACCATCCTCCTTGGCCTCGACCGCAACGGTCTTGGTCTTGAGCATGATGTTGTCGAAGCGATGTGCGTTCTGCTTCTCCCACACCTTCACCGCATCCCGATCCGGCCCCTGCATCAGCCCATCGAGCATCTCGACCACATCGATGCGTGCGCCCAGGCTCGAATACACCGTGGCCATCTCCAGCCCGATGATGCCGCCCCCGATC
>JAEUNS010000255.1 GCA_016790005.1 Zoogloeaceae bacterium | reverse complement strand
TCGTTTGAAACGGCACCGTCGACGGTGACGTAGCCGGTGCTGGAGAGCACGGTCGAAGACGGCAGCATCCAGACTTCGTGTGCGCTGGCGAGCGGGCTTGCAAGGCTAATGGCGAGTGCTGCGAAGGCAACGGGTTTGCATAATGTCATGGGTAGCTCCTTTGCTGAAATGTCCGTGCCCGGTCAGGGGCGCAATTGCAGTGAGACGTTGCCGAGTTCATGCTCGCCACGCAGTTCGCTACGTTCATCGGTGGTGGGCGGCCATTGCAGCGGGAGGCTCAGCAGTTCGCGGCCTCCGTGTTCGCGTGCGGCCTCGACCAGCAGGCGGTATTCGCCGGGCTGCAGGTCGCCCAATGGCGCTTGTCCCGCCGTGAGCTTCAGCGTGTGCTGGCCCGGGTGGCGGGTTGCGCTGGTGACGCCGTCGATCGGTAGCTCCAAGGTGCGTCCGGTTCGTCGCCACCACTGACGCATGTCCTTGAGCCACTTGCTGCCTTCATCGTTGCGCATCTTGGCGTCGTACCAGACCGCCAGGTTGGCGGCGACCGAGTTGTCGGGGCGTTCGAGCCAGATCGCAACATAAGGGCGGCGGTAGTCGGCTACGTCGAATTTGGGCAATTCGACTTCCACCTCGATGGTCGCTGCAAGAGCAGGGGCGGCCGCGAGCAGTCCGAGCGTGAATAGCAGGGGTTTGTGCATCCAGGACTCCGTAATGATCAGTGAATGAAGAGCAGTGCTATCAGCACCGGGATGAGTACGCCAAGCCCCACGGTCGGCCATACGGCGGGCCGGTTTGCGGCGTGGACCTGAAGGATCAGCAGGCCGCTCATCGAGAACACGACGCAGGCGACCGCGAACAGGTCGATGAACCAGCTCCAGGCAGGGCCGGTATTGCGACCCTTATGTAGATCATTTGCCCATGCGACCCAGCCACGGTCGGTAAGCTCGTATTCGACTTCACCCGTGGCAAGGTCCACCCTGAGCCATGCGTCGCCACCGGGCCTGGGCAGGGCTAGGTAGATCTCCTCCGTGCTCCACTCTGCATCGGTCGTTCCGGCTGCGACCCCGAGTTCACGACGCAGCCAGGTGCTCAGGGTTGCCGGTAGCGGTGCGTCGCCCGCAGCCTGGTGTGAAGTCAGCTCGGCGAGTAGCGCGGGTGCCAGCAGTGCGCTGCGGCTCTCGGTGCTTGCACGCGCTTCGATTGCACCAGCGTGATTCAGGGTGATGCCGGTGACCGCGAACAGAAACATGCCGAACAGGCAAATCGCCGAGCTGATCCAGTGCCATTGGTGCAGTGTTTTGAGCCAAACCGCCCGACGCTTGTGGTTCTCGGCTGGTGCGGGGGGCGCCGAGTCAGTTGAAGGCGCGGGCGACTTGGGATGGCGAGGGGGAGCGTAAGTGGGCATCAGGGATCGGGTTGAGCGCGAATCGGCGCATGGACTGCGTGCAGTGGAGCTGCGCGAAAAACCGAATTATAGGAGTGAGATCGATTCGCAACACGATTCCGGTTCTAAAGTTTTGTAGTCTTT
>JAEUNS010000247.1 GCA_016790005.1 Zoogloeaceae bacterium | reverse complement strand
CCGGCCGCGCCGTGGCAGCGAATCTGGGAGGATCGCCACGGCGGCGGACGACGGCTCGAGCATTTCAGGCTTTATCGGCGCGATTGAACTGCGCCGCGGCCTTTCAGGTATCGAGCCGCAGAAAGTTGTCGCGATAGTGGCGCAACTCGTCGATCGACTCGTAGATGTCCGACAGTGCCTCATGCCGACCCTTTTTCTGGATCGAGTCATAAACGACCGGACACCAGCGCTTGGCGAGTTCCTTGAGGGTCGAAACATCGAGATTGCGGTAGTGGAACCAGGCCTCGAGTTCCGGCATGTACCGTGCCATAAAACGCCGATCCTGGCACACCGAGTTGCCGCACATCGGCGAGGTGCGCTTGGGCAGATAAGTGGCAACGAACTCGAGCATCTGGCGCTCGGCCTCGGACTCGGAAATGGTCGAGGCACGCACCCTGTCGATCAGGCCTGATTTGCCATGGGTGTTCTTGTTCCAGTCGTCCATCGCGTCCAGCACCGCATCCGGCTGATGGACCGCAATCACCGGCCCCTCGGCCACGGTTTCGAGCCGCGTATCCGTGATCACGATCGCGATCTCGATGATCCGGTCGCGATCGGGCTCGAGCCCGGTCATTTCCATATCCAGCCAGATGAGGTGAGTTTGATCCTGTGCCATAATTCCGAGCGCTCAAGAAAACGATAAGCTGTAAATTGTGTCACAGATCCTGTTGAGTGCCCCCACGAAACGTTATCACCGTTTCCCGCTCCTCCGAAGGGGACAAGGAAGCCTGGGGCGGCGCTCCGTTTCCTTGAGCGAGCCCGAGAAAATTACCGATGACACCTTCCCTTTTCGCCACCCTGTTCATTTCCGTACTGCTGTTCACCGTGCTGGCACGCGGCTTTCTGATGCTGCGCCAGATCAGGCACGTTGCGGCTGCGCGCGACCAGGTGCCGGCGCCCTTCGCCGACAGCATCAGCCTCGCTTCGCATCAGAAGGCCGCAGACTATACCCGTGCCCGCATGCGACTAGGCCTGGTCGATGTGCTGGTTTCGGCGTTGTTCGTGGTCGTAATGACGCTGGGCGGCGGGCTCGCCGCGGTCTTCAACCTGCTCGGCAACTGGTTCGAGCCCAACAGCATCGCCCATGGCGTGGCGCTTCTGGCTGTGCTGGGCATCCTCGGCTGGCTGGTCGACCTGCCGTTTTCGGTCTATCGCACCTTCGTCATCGAGCGCGGCTTCGGCTTCAACCGCATGACTGCGGGGCTGTTCATCTCCGACATGCTGCGCTCGACCCTCGTGACGGCCGTGATCGGCCTGCCGGTGCTGGTTACGGTGTTGTGGCTGATGGGCGCAATGGGTGAGCAATGGTGGCTGTGGGTCTGGCTGGTATGGCTGGGCTTCAACCTGCTCGCCTCGCTGGTCTGGCCGACCTTCATTGCACCGCTGTTCAACAAATTCACCCCGCTGGCCGACGAAGCCCTCAAGTCGCGGGTGGAGCAACTGCTGAACCGTTGCGGTTTTCGTGCCAAAGGGCTGTTCGTGATGGACGGATCGCGCCGATCCGCACATGGCAACGCCTATTTCACCGGTTTCGGCGCGGCCAAGCGCATCGTGTTCTTCGACACCTTGCTCGACAAGTTGCGCCCCGAGGAGGTCGAGGCAGTGCTTGCGCATGAACTGGGGCACTTTCACCATCAGCACATCTGGAAGCGGCTGGCGGTGATCGCGGCACTCAGCCTTGCGATGTTGTGGCTGCTGGGCTGGCTGATGAACCAGCCCTGGTTCTTCACCGGCCTGGGCATGGATTCATCCGGCACCGCAACGGCGCTCGCGCTGTTTTCGCTGACACTGCCGATCTTCGCGTTCCCGATCGGCCCGCTGATGAGCCAGTGGTCACGCGCACACGAGTTCGAAGCCGACCACTACGCCGCAACCCAGACCCGCGCCGAGGATCTCGTCAGCGCGCTGGTCAAGCTTTATCGCGACAACGCATCCACGCTGACGCCCGACCCGCTCTACTCAGCCGTTTTCGACTCGCATCCGCCCGCAACCGTGCGGGTGTCACGGCTTAGAGCCCATGCCTGACTGCACGAGCCGGTTAGTTCGCAAGCCATGTCGCGGACCGGCCAAGCTTCCACCCGACCCCCTCTCGCATCAGGTTTGAAAGTGCCCTCATCCACCCATCAGCATGGTCGGGTCACGGCCGCATTCGGCCGCCACTACGAAGTCGCCCCTCTGCTCACCGACGCGGACGCCCCTGAAAGCAGCGAAGTCGACTGGTTGGGCGCAACCCTCAAGTGCTATCCGCGCGGCAAGCGCAGCGTGTTCGCGTGCGGTGACGAGGTCGAGATCGAGGCAACCGGCAGCGGGCAAGGCGTGATCACCCGTTTGTTGCCGCGCAAGAGCCTGCTGTGGCGCTCGGACGCCTTCCGCGAGAAGCTCATCGCTTCGAACCTGACCCAGGTTGTGATCGTGGTCGCAACCGAGCCCGGCTTCTCGGACCTGCTGATCTCACGCTGCATCGTCGCGGCCGAAAGCCAGGACATCAAGAGCCTGATCGTGTTGAACAAGGCCGACCTACCCGACAAACTCACGCCGGCCGCGCGCCGCCTCGAGGTCTTCGCAAGGCTCGGCTATCGCATCGTGGAGTGTTCGGCGCGCGAAAACGCCGCTGCCTTGCGGCCCTATCTGGCCGACGAGCGCAGCATTCTGGTCGGGCAATCGGGCATGGGTAAATCCACCCTCACCAATGCACTCGTGCCGCAGGCCAAGGCGGCAACCCGCGAGATCTCCGAGGCGCTCGACACCGGCAAGCACACCACCACCTTCGCCCGGCTCTATCCGCTGGGCGCGAATGGCTGGCTGATCGACAGCCCGGGCCTGCAGGCCTTCGGCCTCGCGCATCTGGCGGGTGAAGACCTGGTCGAACACTTCATCGAGTTTCGCCCGTTTCAGGGGCAATGCAGATTTCGCGACTGCCAACACGAATCCGAACCTGGCTGCGCGCTGTTGGCAGCGGTGGCAGACGGACGCATCGACAGATCACGCTTCGAACACTATCGGCTGATCAAGAGCGAGATCCAGTCAGCCAAGAAGCAATCACAGGGCTGGTAGTTGCACATCGAAGCCGGCAAGGCCTGCGCACTCGCGGCCTTGCCGACAACAATGCTCAGGCCGCCTGTTCGTCTTCAGCCGGCATCATCGGCACCAGGAAGTCGTTGGCGATGCGATTGCCGAGATCATCGATCTTGGCCAGGGCCTGAAGCACATAGTTGTGCAGACCCTCCTTGACGATATCGTCGATGCGACCGAAACGCAGCATCGCCTCCATGAGGCCGGCGCGCCGTTCGGTTTCGGCAGACAGCTCGTTCGAAACCGCACGCAGGTTGTTGTAGACCTCCTTCATGCAGCGCGCCAGCGAACGCGGCATGTCCACCCGCAGCAACATCAGTTCGGCCACCCGCTCGGGCGTGATCAGATCGCGATACACCTTGCGATACACCTCGTAGGCCGAAACCGAGCGTAGCAGCGCACTCCATTGGTAGTAGTCCGCTGCGCCACCCTCGACCTCGCCGGCCGGAAGCAACAACTGATACTTCACGTCGATGATGCGCAGCGTGCTGTCCGCACGCTCGAGAAAGGTGCCGATGCGGATGAAGCGCAGTGACTCGTCCTGCAACATCGTGCCGATCGTCACGCCACGCGACAGATGCGAGCGGAACTTGACCCATTCGAAGAAGTTGCTCACCCCTTGGTCGTTCATCTTCTCGGGGGTGAAATCCCGCATCTTGAGCCAGGTGCTGTTGGTGGTTTCCCACAATTCCGAGGTCACCGTGCCACGCACAGCATGCGCATTCTCACGCGCCAGGCGCAGGCAGTTGCGAATGCTGTTGGGGTTGTCAGGACTGAAGATCATGAAATCGAGCACCGCATCGGCGCCGATTTCGGCATAGCGTTCATGAAAGGCGTTCTCGATACCCATGATCCGCAGCGTCGCGCCCCAGGCCTGCTCCACCTGAACGTCGGACTGAGGCATCAGGGACATCCGGTAGTTCACTTCGAGAATGCGTGCGATGTTCTCGGCCCGCTCCATGTAGCGGGCCATCCAGTAAAGATGATCGGCGGTACGACTCAGCATTTTGATATTTCCCTCAAGATTCCAGCACCCAGGTGTCCTTGGTACCACCACCCTGAGACGAATTGACGACCAGCGAGCCTTCGCGCAGCGCAACCCGGGTGAGCCCACCCGCTACCAGTTGCACCTCTTCGCCGGTCAGCACGAATGGCCGCAGGTCGAGATGGCGCGGCGCCACGCCGGCGTCGACAAAGGTCGGGCAGTTCGACAGGGCGAGCGTGGGCTGCGCGATATAGCGCTCGGGGTCGGCTTCGATCAGCTTGCGGAACACCTCGATCTCGGCCTTGGTCGAGGCCGGGCCCACCAACATGCCGTAACCGCCGGCGCCGTGGACCTCCTTCACCACTAGCTCGGGCAGATGGGCCAGCACATAGGCGAGATCGTCCTTCTTGCGGCACATGAAGGTCGGCACGTTGTGCAGGATCGGCTCCTCGCCCAGATAGAAGCGGATCATCTCGGGCACGTACGGATAGATCGACTTGTCGTCGGCAACGCCGCCGCCGATCGCGTTCGACAGGGTCACCCGCCCTGCGCGGTAGGCTTCGAGCAGCCCCGGCACGCCCAGCGCCGAATCCGGCCGGAATGCGAGCGGATCGAGAAAGTCGTCGTCGATACGGCGATAGATCACGTCGACCCGCTTGGGCCCGCGGGTAGTCCGCATGTAGACCTGTTGGTCCTGGACGAACATGTCCTTGCCCTCGACCAGTTCGACCCCCATCTGCTGGGCCAGAAACGAGTGCTCGAAGTAGGCACTGTTGTAGGCACCCGGCGTCATCACCACCACGGTCGGGTCGGTCACCCCCACCGGCGCGACGCTGCGCAGCATCTTCACCAGCATGTCGGGATAGCGATCGACCGGCGCCACCCGATAGCGCGAGAACAGCCGCGGAAAGAGCCGCATCATCATCTTGCGGTCTTCGAGCATGTACGACACCCCCGAGGGCACCCGCAGGTTGTCCTCAAGCACATAGAACTCGCCCTC
>JAEUNS010000433.1 GCA_016790005.1 Zoogloeaceae bacterium | reverse complement strand
GCCGGTACCGAAGTGTCGGCGCTGCTGGGCCGTATGCCTTCGGCGGTGGGTTATCAGCCGACGCTGGCTGACGAAATGGGGCGCCTGCAGGAACGGATCACCTCGACCAAGGTCGGTTCGATCACCTCGATTCAGGCCGTGTATGTGCCCGCGGATGACTTGACCGATCCGTCTCCCGCAACGACCTTTCTCCACCTCGACTCCACGGTGGTGTTGTCGCGTGACATCGCTGCGCTCGGTATCTACCCTGCAGTCGATCCGCTTGATTCGACCAGCCGCCAGCTCGATCCGTTGGTGGTGGGCGAAGACCACTACAACACCGCACGCGCTGTTCAGCAAACCCTGCAGAAGTACAAGGAGTTGCGCGACATCATCGCGATTCTGGGTATGGACGAACTGTCGCCGGAAGACAAGCTTGCGGTCGCACGTGCCCGGAAGATTCAGCGTTTCCTGTCGCAGCCGTTCCACGTTGCAGAGGTGTTTACCGGTTCGCCGGGCAAGTACGTCACCCTCAAGGACACCATCGCCGGGTTCAAGATGATCGTGAATGGTGAATGCGATCACCTGCCCGAGCAGGCCTTCTATATGGTCGGCGGTATCGACGAAGTGCTTGAAAAGGCCAAGAAGCTCTGATTTGCGTTGGTTATCCGCGCGCTTCGCTGTAAGCGCGCGGGCTTTTAAAGGACAGCATTATGGCAATGACGGTTCATGTGGACGTAGTCAGCGCGGAGGAGCAGATCTTCTCCGGGCTGGTCGAATTCGTCGCACTGCCCGGTGAAGCCGGTGAATTGGGTATCCTGCCGGGGCATATGCCGCTGATGACGCGAATCAAGCCTGGCGCAGTACGTTTGAAGCTTCCGCAGCAGAATGAAGAGCAACTCATTTTTGTGGCGGGCGGCATTCTTGAGGTCCAGCCTGGACTGGTCACTGTGTTGGCAGACACGGCCATTCGTGGCAGCGATCTCGACGAAGCGAAGGCGCTGGAGTCCAAGCGTATGGCGGAAGAGGCTCTGCAGAACCAGTCTTCCAAGATTGATTACGCCAAGGCTCAGGCTGAACTTGCAGAGGCGATTGCTCAGATATCGGCCATCAACAAGTTGCGCAAGCGTAGCTGATCAAATCGGAATCGAGCAAAAGGGGGCAACCGGTGGTTGCCCCTTTTTTTGGCTCAGGATTGCAGCCCCGGTAGCGATCGGGAGATGCGCTCCAGACGTTTCTCGCAGCGCGCGAGATCGTCACGGAGTGCCAGAAGCGGCTGCATCAGCTCCGCGGACTCGGCACTTGTCACCAGCAGGCGCGCTTCTTCGGTAAGGTACTCAACCGCGTTATCGCGGGCGCCTTCCCATGCACGTACATGAGCCTTGTGCGCCCAGCGCGCTGAAACGCCGAGACGATGCGCCATGATGTCGCCGACGAGATGCGACAAATCCTCTTCGATGTCCCAGCGCAGATTACGGAACACAAAGCCAATCGCCTCGGCCAGATCCGCATCGCCCTCAAGCCGGAAGCTGGCCTTGGCGCTCTGCGAACCACCACCCGCCAACAGCGGAAGCTGGTCGAAGGGAATCACGACCCGCACATCCGTTGGAAAATCGTCAGACACTTGCTTGAGGTAACCGTCTTTATCAACCGCAAACCGCAGTTCGATCGATCCGGAAACCAGAATCACAGCCTTGCCAGAAAATCCACGCAGCCGCTCAAGCGCCCAGGGTGAGCGCTTGAGCAAATGATTCTGAGCGGAAATAAAAGCGCTGTTCAGAGCTTGCATCTCAAACCCTAGGCCGAGCCTTCACTGTTTCACGCAGACTGCTGGATTCCGGCTATCAACCAACCTGCCCCACCCGCAACCGGCTTGGTGAGATGCCAGACCTCATCGAAACCTTCCGGCGCGGCATCGACCTGTTCGCGCAACAGGCCGCTGAAACGAACGCTCACGATATACCTGCCCGCCTCTTCGGTGACCTCGATCACATCGGCGTTGAGTTCAATCACGTCGGTCGTCTGATCAGCCTGGCCGCGTTCGGCCATCTGCTGGCGGATCTCTGCAAACACTTCTGGCGTGGTGAACTCGCCGATGTCTTCAACGTTGCCGGCATCATGTGCTGCCTGAAGCCGGATAAACTGCACCTTGGCCTGGCGAGCGAAAGCGTCGGCATCGAAACGCTCACGACTTGTCCCGCCCTTGGCCAGAGACGGTTTGTGCTGTACGGGTGCGACCGACCGAGAGCTACCCGCCGACTGACCGGCATACTGCATGCCGGAAGTGTCATCGACCCGGCCCCCCCTGCGCATGAGCAGCCTGAACAGCATCAGTGCCCCGAACGCAAGCAGCGCCAGCATCACGAAGGACGCAAGCTCATCGCCAAGGCCAAGATGCGCAAACAACGCTGCGATTCCAAGACCGGCCGCAAGCCCGGCAATCGGGCCCATCCATGAGCGCCCGCCCGTACTAGCGGGCGCCGCTCCCGGTTGCTGACGGTTGGGGCTCTGCTGCGGTGCGGCGGCAGGTGGCCGTGGTGCCGGGGCCGGGATGGCCTGGCGTTGCATGCCGAAGCTGCCACCTCCGCCCATACGCCGGGCCTCAGCCTCAGGTATGACGCCGGCCAGGCCGAGAACGAGCATGAAAAGCCCCAGAAACAGATTCTTCATTGAATTACCACTCCCCCTTCATTGATGCAATGAAGGCCCGAGCCCAGAACTGGTCGAGCCGATGCCGAAGGCTTAGAACTTGTAGCCGCGATGAAGAGCAACCACGCCGCCGCTCATGTTGTGGAACTCGACCCGGTTGAATCCGACTTGTTCCATCATCGCCTTGAGCTCTTCCTGCGAAGGATGCATCCGGATCGACTCAGCGAGGTAACGGTAGCTGTCTGCATCCTTGGCCACGCGTTCGCCCATCCACGGAAGCACCTTGAACGAATAGAAGTCGTAAATCGGGGTGAGCGGTTTCCACACCTTGGAAAACTCGAGCACCAGCAGTCGGCCTCCCGGACGCAGCACCCGGAGCATTTCGGCCAGCGCCGCATCCTTGTGCGTCATGTTGCGCAGCCCGAAGGCCACGGTCACACAGTCGAACCAGTTCGATGGGAACGGCAGCTTCTCGGCGTCACACTGCGCGACCGGAACTGAAATACCCCGGTCGAGCAGGCGATCGCGACCGCATGTGAGCATTGCATGGTTGATGTCCGTCAGCCATACCTGCCCGCTGCGCCCGACCCGCTTCGAAAACGCCAGGGACAGGTCGGCAGTGCCACCGGCCACATCGAGCACGCGGTTACCCTCGCGAACCCCCGACAACTCGATGGTGAAGGCCTTCCACACCCGGTGCAGCCCCATCGACATCAGGTCGTTCATGATGTCGTAGCGCGATGCAACCGAAGAAAACACTTCGGCCACCTTCTTCTGTTTTTCGCTCTCGGCTACGGTCTGGTAGCCGAAATGGGTTTGATTTTCGCTCATATCAGTGCTTATGACTTGCGCAGCCGCCCTTGGGCGCGGGTGGCGGGGCCAATGCGGGATCGCGGCTCGCGCCGGCGTCCTCCAGACGTTCGAGATACTCCTGCCACATCTCGTCCTGACATTCCCCCAGCATGTAGAGGTAATCCCAAGAGTAAAGTCCGCTGTCGTGGCCGTCGGAGAAGGTCGGACGGACGGCGTAGTTGCCCACCGGTTCGAGTCCGGTGATGTCTACGTCGCGTTTGCCCACCTGCAGTACTTCCTGGCCGGCGCCATGCCCGCGCACCTCGGCAGAAGGCGAGTAAACGCGAAGAAACTCGAACGGGAGCGAAAACTTCCTATCGCCGCTAAACACAACTTCAAGAATTCGGGACTTGCTGTGAAGCGTGATCGCCGTGGGAATCGGGGTTGTCTTGTCGAGTCCGGCCATGTCTGGGCGCGTCCTTCTGTTGTTTCTGAGAAGCCGAAATGATACCCCCATTCGCCCGGCGCGATCGAGTCATGAGGGGCCGCCCGCGGCCCCGGTTCCGTCCTCTCCAGCGATATGAATCTCAGTACGAAGAGGCGGCACGGGCTGCCTGGTCGTAGCGACCCGATAGCGTGCGCAGCAGTCGGGCAATCTCGCTCAATTGCCGATTCTCGTCGCCTGTGCCCGAGAAACCCGGCAATAGGCAGGCTTCCCTGACGTCGCGATAGCGCATGCACAGGTCCTGCCCTTCTGGGGTCGTGGACAGGAATGCTTCCTTGCCCCGCTTTGTGCTCGTCACGAAACCCATTCCTGTGAGCTTCTTGACCGAATAGGAAACAACATGAGTGTCTTCGACGTTCAGTACGAAGCAGACATCCGCCAGGCGTTTCTCGGTCTGGCGGTGGTTGATGTGGTGGAGTACGAGTACGTCCATTGGGGCCAGATCCTTGACTCCAGCCGCGCCCATGCAACGTATCAGCCAGCGGTTGAAAGCGTGCGCAGCAATGATCAGTCCGAACTCGAACTCAGAGAGCTCGGGGGATTTTTCAGACACAAGGTGCGATGACGACACGATGCGCTGCTCAGACTGCACCGGCAGCGCGTGTTCTGAGGTTTCAGCGGTTCCAGGGGGGTGAGGATGAGTTTTCATATCGGCTGACTGTGGGGTTCAAGTTGAGTTTATCAAAAAAATGTTTATCAATTCATAGAAAAAACGTTGACGTTTTATCGATGTTTTACTATTGTTACTCCAGCGGGGCAAGATATCCGCCAGCATCACAACCAATGAGATGGCGCGCTGCCGCTCTTTGAGTTGCAGACCTCAATCACCAGAAGGACGCACCGAAATGTTGAAGAAAATCACCTCGCTCGGTCTCGCATCTGCCGTGACCCTCTTCTGCGCCACGGTCCAGGCCCAGGAAAAGTGGGACATGCCCACCGGCTACCCGGCCGCGAACTTTCATACCGAAAACATCATGCAGTTCGCGGCGGAAGTCGAAAGCGCCAGCGGTGGAAAGCTCAGGATCACTGTTCACGACGGCGGCTCGCTGTTCAAGGCAAACGAGATCAAGCGCGCTGTGCAGGGTGGGCAGGCGCAAATCGGTGAGATCATCATCTCGGGATACTCGAACGAGGATCCGGTGTACGGCGTTGATTCGATCCCGTTTCTCGCGAACAGTTACGAAGAGGCCCGCAAGCTTTGGGATGCCTCCAAAGAAGCAACCCAGGCGCGCCTCGCCAAACACGGCATGAAAGTCCTGTATGCCGTGCCGTGGCCACCCCAGGGCATCTTCAGCTCAAAGCCGATCAACACCACTGCAGACCTCAAGGGGGCCAAGTGGCGTGCCTACAACCCGAACACCAGCCGGATTGCACAACTGGTGGGCGCCCAACCGGTGACCGTGCAGGCGGCCGAACTCACCCAGGCGCTAGCCACCGGGGTGGTCAATACCTTCATGACCTCGGCGGCGACCGGCTACGACAGCAAGGTGTGGGAGCAGGTCAAGTACTACTACAACGTCAGTGCATGGCTACCCAAGAACTTGGTCGTCGTCTCCACCAAGGCGTTTGATGCCCTGGACGAATCCAGCCGGAATGCCCTTGTCCAGGCGGCTGCGGCCGCCGAAGAGCGCGGTTGGAAGACCAGCACCGAGAAAAACCAGTGGTACCTGGAGCAACTTGTGGCGAATGGTATGCAGGTCGACGACGGGTCCGCAGAGCTCCAGGCACAACTCGCAGCAATCGGTGAAACGTTGACGGCAGACTGGCTTAAACAGGCTGGTGCCGACGGACAAGCCATTCTGGATGCCTTCAAGCAGTAGTCCCGTTGCCAGGCCGCAGGTCATGCGGCCAAACCTTCAAGGAGAGTCCGCATGCGCGCGCATCTCGATCGCCTGTTCAATCTTGCCGGCTACCTGGCTGGCTTCTTCACCGTGTGTACCTTGCTCGCCGTGCTCGCCAGCATCATCGGGCGCCTGATTCCCGCAGTGAATCTGGCTGGGGCCGATGCCTATGCTGGCTACTCGATGGCCGCTGCGGCCTTTCTTGCCTTGGCGCCCACCCTGCGCCGAGGCGAGCATATCCGGGTGACCTTGATTCTGAATCGCCTTGGCACTGGCGCCCATCGCGTGCTCGATATCGTGTGTCATCTGATCGGACTTGCGATGGCGGTAGCGTTAGCCTGGTACTCCATTCGGCTGGTCATGCAATCGCACGAGTTCATGGACATATCCACAGGACTCGATGCGACGCCCCTGTGGATTCCGCAACTCGGCATGGCGATCGGCACCAGCCTGTTTGCCCTCGCGTTTGCATCCGATCTATTTGCCCTGCTTGCCGGGCAGCCCCTGCGCGAAGAGTCGCAGGCCGGCGAACCCTCCCACATCGAATAGGCCGACCACAATGGACCTCTATATCACCGGCCTGTTGATCGTGGCCTTGTTCGTGATCCTTGGCAGTGGCGTTTGGATCGGTCTCACCCTGGCGGGCGTTGCCTGGATCGGCATGGAGTTGTTCACCAGTCGTCCGGTGGGCGACAGTATGGCCGTGACCATCTGGGGATCGTCATCGTCATGGACGCTCACCGCCTTGCCGCTTTTCCTGTGGATGGGCGAGATCCTGTTTCGAACTCGCCTGTCGGAGGATATGTTCAAGGGACTCGCGCCCTGGCTTGAAAAGCTCCCGGGTCGCCTGCTTCACACCAACATCATCGGCTGCACCATCTTCGCTGCCGTGTCGGGTTCGTCCGCAGCCACGTGTGTGACGATAGGCAAGATGACCCTGCCAGAACTCAAGCGCAGGGGCTACCCCGACTCGATCGCAATCGGAACCCTGGCTGGCGCGGGGACACTCGGTCTGCTGATTCCGCCCTCCATCATCATGATCGTCTATGGCGTCACGACCAATGTGTCGATCGCTCAGTTGTTCATCGCCGGCGTGATTCCCGGGTTGTTGCTTGCTGGCTTGTTCATGGGCTACACGATGGTGTGGGCGCTGCTCCATCCCGACCAGATTCCCCCGCCGGAGCGCGACCTCGGCTTCCTCGACAAGGTGAAGGCCTCGCGCCATCTGATTCCGGTGGTCACCCTGATCGGCGCCGTGCTCGGGTCGATCTACACCGGTGTCGCAACGGCCACCGAGGCGGCTGCACTAGGGGTGCTCGGTGCATTGGTGATTGCCGCGATTCAGGGGGAGTTGAGCTGGAAAGCGTTCCGCGACGGCCTTGCCGGGGCAACGCGTCTCTATTGCATGATCGCGTTGATTCTTGCCGGCGCAGCCTTCCTTACCCTCTCCATGGGCTACATCGGACTGCCGAGACACCTCGCCGAATGGATTGCCGGGCTCGGCTTGTCGCCTCTGGCTCTGATTATGGCGTTGATGGTGTTTTTCGTGATTTTGGGCTGCTTCCTCGATGGCATCTCGATCGTGGTGTTGACGATGGGGGTTTTGCTTCCCACGGTCCAGAGTGCAGGAATCGACCTGATCTGGTTCGGCATCTTTGTGGTACTGGTCGTCGAGATGGCCCAGATCACGCCGCCGGTCGGTTTCAACCTGTTCGTCCTACAGGGGCTGACCAGAAAGGAGATCACCTGGCTGGCCAAGCATGCTTTCCCGATGTTTCTGCTGATCATCGCAGCCGTACTGCTCCTGTACTTCTTTCCGGGCCTGGTCACCTGGCTGCCTGCGAAGATGGCTGGCTGACGGAGGATGCTTGTGAGCCCGAAAATTGAACCCGTCTCGCAGCCGAGGCTTCTGGCGGTTGGTGACAGCGCCTGGACGATTGAGTTCGGCGACCGGATCGATCCGCTGATCAACGCCCGCGTAATGGGCCTGACGGGTTCGCTCGTCACGGCACGCGAGACCGGCGACGAGCCGTTGTTGAGTGCGGTCGTGGACGTCGTTCCGACCTTTCGCTCGGTCACGGTGCATTTCGATCCCTTGGTAGCCGATCCTGACCAACTTGGCCAGCGTCTGCTCAGCCTCGCCCAAACGTCGGGCTTGGCCGCACGGCACGGGCGCCACTGGCGCCTGCCCGTCTGTTTTGAGGGCGATCTGGCCCCTGATCTGGACCGGGTGGCGGGCGCATGCGGTCTCGGGCGCGATGAGGTGGTCGCCCTTATGAGCTCGACCGCGTTCCGTGTCTACATGATCGGCTTCATGCCCGGATTTCCCTACATGGGGGGCTTGCCAGCGGTGCTAAACGTTCCCCGTCTCGCGTCCCCGCGCAAACGGGTGCCGGCGCGCGCATTGGCCATCGCGGGTGAAATGTGTGCGGTTTACCCGTGGGAGAGTCCGGGTGGGTGGAACCTGATCGGACGCCTGCCGCTGCCGCTGTTTGCAGCCCGGGCAGAGCCTCCCGCGCTCCTTGCGGCGGGCGACGTGGTCGAGTGGCAGGTCATCGATCACGCGACCTATCAGGAACTCGAGCAGGCTCTCGGTAAGGGTGATTTCGACGCCAGCCGTTTTCTCGTGTCAGGAGAAACATCATGAGCGGATTGCTCGAGGTCGCCGCCGCGGGCCTTGCAAACACCGTGCAGGATCGTGGCCGCAGGGGATACCGGCACATGGGCGTAGCGCTCTCCGGTAGCCTCGATCCGCTCATGGCGGCTTGCGCCAATGCCCTGGTCGGCAATCAATCCGGGGCAGCCTGCATCGAGATCCGCTACCACGGCCCCGAACTGCGTGTCATGCGGGGCCCGGTTCAGGTAGCGCTCGCGGGGCCAGTCGGTGCGAGCGTGATCCGCAGTCGGGGCGCAGAGCAAACCCTGTCGGCCTGGACCACTACCACCCTCGACGTCGGCGACCTCGTGCGAATCGGTGCGCCCGCGGGCGGAACCGCCTATCTCGCGGTGAGCGGCGGGGTCGATACCCCGCTTGAGCTGGGTAGTCGAGCCACCTATTTAAGGGCCTCGATCGGTGGGGTTCATGGTCGTGCGCTCGCAGTGGGCGACAGGCTGGATTGTCGCGCGGTTTCCACCGAAGGACAGCGCGAACGTCGCCAATCGGCATGGGCACACGCGATCGGTCCGATCCGGGTGATCCCGGGGCCCCAGGCCGATGCCTTTGAGTCGGCGGTGTTATGCACATTCTTCGAGAATGACTGGGCCGTGACCCCCGAGATGGACCGGATGGGCATGCGGCTTGCCGGGCCGGCGTTGGTTCATCGCAGCCCCGAGGCAGCCGACATCGTGTCCGACGGGGTGACGCCGGGTTGCATTCAGGTGCCCGGCAACGGTCAGCCGATCGTGCTGCTCGCCGACTGCCAGACGGTCGGAGGTTATCCGAAGATCGCGACCGTGATCACCGCCGACCTGCCGCGTCTGGCGCAGTGTCAGCCCGGTGAGCGGCTACGCTTCGTCGCGGTCGATACTGCCACCGCGCGGGCGGCGCTGATCGAACAGAACCGCGCGCATTCGCTCTGGGTGGGCGGAATCGAGGTTTATCGCCCGCCCGGAAGGGTCGATGAAAGCGCGCTCTATAGTGAAAACCTGATAAGCGGCATGATCGATGCACGGGTTTGAATCAAGCCGGACGATCTGTGTGCCGGAGGAGTTCTCAAGATGAAAGGACGCATCAACCTCAATGCTGACCTGGGAGAAGGCTTCGGTCCCTGGCGCATGGGCGACGACAACGCCATGCTGGAGGTCGTCGGATCGGCCAACGTCGCCTGTGGTTTTCATGCCGGCGACCCCCAGGTCATGGCGAAAACCCTGACGACCGCGCTGCGCCTGGGCGTGAGTGTGGGCGCTCATCCGAGTTTCCCTGATCTTCAAGGCTTCGGGCGCCGCAAGATGGACATCGTCGGTGACGAACTCGAGGCGATCCTGATCTACCAGATCGGCGCACTCGCCGCGCTCGCTCGGGCGCAGGGTGGAGGCGTCACCCATGTAAAGCCGCATGGGGCATTGAACAATATGGCCTGTCTCGATGGCAGCCTGGCAGCCACTGTCGCCAACGCCATCGGGCGGTTCGACCCGGCCCTGGTGCTGCTCGCCCCGGCGGGCTCGCAGCTCGTGAAGGCCGGGCATGCAGCGGGGCTCCGCGTCGTTGAGGAATTCTTCGCCGATCGTGCCTATACCGATGATGGCAATCTGGTGCCGCGCTCACAGCCTGGGGCAATGATCCACGGTGCACAGGCATGTGTGCGGCATGTCCTGGCCATGCTCTCGGCGGGCGGACTGATTTCGATAAGCGGAAAGGTGATTCCGGCCGCGCTGCAGAGCATCTGCGTGCATGGGGACGATGCCGAAGCCGTTGCGACCGCGCGTGCCATTCGCGCGGGGCTGATAGGGGCCGGTTACGAGCTCGTGACGGTTCCAGCGCTTTCGTCGAAATGATTGCACCATGATGACCTGTCATCAAAGTGTCAAAGAGCTGAAATACACTCCAGCATCATCGAAATTGGAGTGTGTGCATGCCAGCCAACATATTGCTCGTGGAGGATGAGCCCGCCATTCAGGAGCTGATTGCGGTCAACTTGACCCGAGCGGGCCATCATGTGGTCAGGGTTGCCGATGCAGAGAGCGCCCAGAAGATGGTGCGCGAGGCCTTGCCGGACCTGATCCTGCTCGACTGGATGTTGGCGGGTGTGACCGGGGTGGAACTGGCGCGCAGGTTGCGTGCCGACGAGCGCACCCGCTCGATACCGATCATCATGCTGACCGCGCGCGGCGAAGAGCAGGACAAGGTCACCGGTCTCGATGCCGGTGCCGACGACTACATTACCAAGCCGTTCAGCCCGCGCGAACTCGTCGCCCGGATCAAGGCGGTGCTGAGGCGCCGTTCGCCGCAGACGACCGAGGATCCGGTTGCCTTGGGGGGGCTGCGCCTCGACCCGGCGACCCATAGGGTGCAGGCCGACGGGTTGGCGCTGAACCTCGGGCCTACCGAGTTCAGGTTGTTGCATTTTTTGATGACTCACCCTGAGCGGGTGCATTCGCGCACCCAGTTGCTCGACCAGGTATGGGGTGACCATGTGTTCGTCGAGGAACGCACGGTGGACGTGCATATTCGCAGGCTGCGGGCCGCGCTCGAACCAAGCGGACATGAGCGCTTGGTGCAGACGGTGCGCGGCAGCGGCTATCGATTCTCGGTTCAGTTGGACGAGCCTGGCATGCAATAATCGGCCGAACGCGGGCTTTCGTACGGAACGACTGTCATAAAACTTCAGGGTTTTTCAATCTGGATGGGCACCTTGGTGTCCGTCGTCCTCATCGGATTCGCTGCCTTGTGTGCCCATTGGTGGGTGGGTGGGTATGCGGGGGCTGCGGCGTTGGTGCTCGGGCTGCTGGCCTTGCTTGGGTACCATGTACACAACCTTGCCCGGATTGCCGACTGGGCCGACCAGCAATCGGCACTACCTCTGCCAGATGGTGCGGGGGTTTGGCGCCCGGTGTTCGTGAGTCTCAATCGGCGCGCACGCGATACACGCGAGCACCGGGAACGCCTCTCGATTGCCCTCGAGCGCTTTCGGGCGGCCGGCCAGGCGATGCCGGATGGCGTGGTCTACCTGTCTGACCGGGACATCATCGAGTGGCTGAACGGGCGGGCCGAACAGCATCTCGGGCTGGACCATGCGCGTGATATTGGTGTGCCGCTGGTCGGACTGGTGCGCAATCCGGCCTTGCTCCAGTACCTTGAGGGCGGCAATGGCCAGGGGCCCTTGTTGCTGCAGTCACCGCGGCGCCCCGAGATCCGACTGCTCATTCAGGTTGTGCCCTTTGGCGATGGGCAGAAGATGGTGGTTTCGCGCGACATCACCCAGATCGAGCGGCTGGAGACCATGCGCCAGGACTTCATCGCCAATGTATCACATGAGTTGCGCACGCCTCTTACCGTGGTGGGGGGGTTTCTCGAGACGGTTCAGGATGGCCTGGATGATCTGCCACGTGAAGACCTCATGCGTTATCTCGGCATGGCGCTCGATCAAGCGACCCGGATGCAGCGCCTCATCGGCGACCTGCTCACCCTTTCGGCGCTCGAAACGACTGCTCCAGCGCCCGCCGAAGAGCCGATCGACTTGAGCGTGCTGATCAGTCAGGTTCATCAGGAGTCGGAGCTGCTTTCCGGCGGCCGCCACGAGATTCGGCTCGAACTGGAGCCCTATGCCGCCGAAGATGTGCTGACAGGTAGCGAAAAGGAACTGCACTCGGCGTTTGCCAATCTTGCAAGCAATGCAGTGAGGTATACCCCGGCTGGCGGTTGCATCACGATCGGTTGGCGACGACATGCCGCAGGCGGTGTCTTCTGGGTCGAGGACAATGGTCCTGGCATCGACCCCGCCCATATCCCGCGACTGACCGAACGCTTTTTTCGCGCCGACCGGGGGCGGTCACGCGAAACTGGTGGCACTGGACTGGGCCTTGCGATCGTCAAGCACATCGTGTCGCGGCATCAGGCCGAACTGAAGATCGAGAGCACCCTTGGCAAGGGCAGTCGCTTCAGTGTGCATTTTCCACTGAGTCGCCTCAAACGGATTCGTTGAGCATTTCAAACCCGATCTGATCAAAGTTCGAACCGCGCAGCAACAACTGAGTGAAGCGTACTTTGATCGACCTGCCATCGTAGATCTCGATGACCCGGTGGGGCTGATACCATCCGCCCGGCAATACCAGTGACGCCGGTTTCTTGAGTGCGGCCACTTCCGGCAACTGAAAGGCCTGCTGAAACGAACTCCTGGGCCCGACACCCATCCCGGACTGGCGCGCCGCGATGACCTTCGGAATACCGTTGAGCATGTTCACGCCCGCGTCGAGGGTGCTGTCATCGCGATACACGAGCCAGCTGATCTGGGCGAGCAGAAAGGTGCTGCTGTCGGGCGGTCGAACTCCGACCAGTTGATGAAAGTCCACGCGCTCGCCCTGCGGGGAGCTGCGAAGGCGAAAGCCGCCCACCGATTGATCGAGCATCTCCCAGCGATCGCACGCGAAGCCAAGTTTTTCGGCCTCTTGCTGGCGTCGACGTTCGGAGTCGAGCGGAGTCGCTTCAACGGCTCGCTCTCCGAAGGTCAGTAGGCTGATATCGCTGCGCAGGCTGCGCGGCAGGCTTGCGCCGTCCGGTTGTTCGAAGAGCTTGCCCGCCACATGAAAGCCGATTGCAAGCCAGTCGGTGACGAGTTCGATCTGACCCTTGGCCCCCCGGCGCGGATAACGTCGTCCGGCCGAGGCAAGCCCCCAGGGGCGATAGAGTGACAGCAACAGGCGGGCGCTGGCGTCGGTCGGGCAGTCTTCGCCCAGCCCCAGTGCGGCCGGTTTGACACCCTGCTTGAACTGCGCCAATACCGCTTGGATCTGGCCTGCAAGCTTGTTCCCGTCGAAACGGCGCAGCGCGGCCCCCGGCGCGAGCGCGCCAATCGGCCGTAAGCCTTGGTCGAGCCCCAGGTCGAGTCCATAAGCGGTTGGCTTGACCGTCAGGTCGACATCGTCTTCTGCGAGCAGGTCGCAATAGGGCGCGAAGCGCTTGGCCCAGCGGCAGATCCAGCCGAACTCCTTTCCGCTACGGCCATAGGGGTTGGCGAGATCGACCAGCAGTGCTGCAACGAAGGCCTCGGTTGCGCTCTGGGCATGCCAGATTTCGTTAAGCGGATCAGCCACCCGAATGCGCGCGACCCCTTGCGCCTCGGCCATCGAAAAACTCTCATGCAAGTCCGACCAGGCGTGGGGCGGGAGGCAGCGATGCGCGCGGAAATACTCCATCACCGCGAGTCCCGCGTAGCTGACACGTCGTTGCGAGAGCAGTGCCCGCTGGTCGTCCAGCGTTCCTGCGGCCGCGTCGCGGCGTGTGATCTGAGCGTAGGAGCGAGCCATGAGGCGCCACAGACCCACCACGCGCTCGAGGGTCTCGTTTTCGGGGCTGTTCGGCGGCAAAGGTTGGAGCGAGTAAGCTTTGCCGGACTCCTGCTGGACCACCTCGAGCGGCTCGCGACATGCCTCGAGAACCTCCAGATGCTGGTTCGGCGCTGACTGCCCGTCGAAAAGCGCCGAGAGTATATGCGCCAGAACCGCCTGAGTCTCGATGACGTTGACCGGGCTCAAGCGCTTCAGGGCTTCAAGGCACTCGGCAGGATTCTTGTAGTCCATGAGCGCTCAGCCCGCAGTCAGTTCGGTCAGTGCCGCCACGATCGCAGCATGGAGCGTCTGCACATCGGGCGACGCATGCTTGACCCCATCTCGTTGCGGTACACCCCAGATTGGCTCGGGAAAATGCCGGTCATCGGCGAAGCGCGCAATCACATGCCAGTGCAGGTGCGGGACCATGTTACCCAGGCTGGCGAGGTTCACCTTGGTCGGTTGCATCAGCGTGCGCACCGCGGTTTCGGTGGCAAGCACGACATTCATCAGGTGTCTTTGAGCCGATGAGGTCAGGTCGGTCATTTCGGCGACGTGCGCGGTCCAGATCACGCGGCAGTAGCCACCGTAGTCGGTATCGGCAACCCTGATCACACGGCAGCATTCGTCTTCCCAAACTAGCGTGTCGAGGCCGGGGGCACAGAGCGGGCAGTCGGGTTTGAACGTGTTTGTCATGGCGGCATCAGCTGGATCGGTCAGTGAGTTTAATCTTTTGCCATCGTGCTGCGAAGACTCGTTGCGGCATCTGAGGCGACGAACGACGGGCGTTGCACCAGGGTCTGAGTCGGGCCGAGGTTTTCGGGGGTGCCATGGCGAAAAGAAAGCAGATGCCCAGGCTCGATCATCGTCCAATCTTCATTGTCGGTCAGGGGCAGGGTTGCGATAACGGCCACCCTGTCCCGCGGAGTCGTCAGGTCGCTGAAATCCACGCTTACGTCTTCGTCGGCCAGATGGGCGACCGCGAAAGGCGCCTGGCGAATGATGTACGCGAGGCGGGAGGAACTGTGGGCGAAGAGCCGTTCACCATTCGACAGCAGAAAGTTGAACTCGCCATGAGCGCTGATCTCGATTGCGAGCATTCTAAGCGCGTCGTGCAGTGCTTCCGCCGCCGGCGCACCATCGGGGAAACACGCCGCCAAGCGCTCGAGAATGTGACAGAAGGCCATTTCGGAGTCGGTATTGCCGACTGGCCTGAAACGCCCCGAAAGCCTTGGCGCATAGTCGATCAAGTTGCCGTTGTGGGCAAAGATCCAGTATTGCCCCCAGAGTTCGCGCTGGAATGGATGGGTGTTCTCGAGCCTGATTTGCCCCTGGGTAGCCTTGCGGATGTGCGCGATCACGTTGAGTGAGCGGATCGGATAGCTGCGCACGAGTTCGGCGATGGGCGAGGTGCAACTCGGCGCGGGATCCAGAAAGACCCTGACCCCGCGTTCTTCGAAGAAGGCAATCCCCCAGCCATCCCTGTGGTGGTCGGTCAGGCCACCGCGAGCGCGAAACCCGGCAAACGAGAAGCAGATATCGGTTGGAACATTGCAGTTCATGCCGAGTAGCTGGCACATGGGCTACCTCGCCGGATCGTTCGATATGTTCTGATTATAGCTGCGCCGGCCGGCTGCCCGATGCGTGCAGATCGCTAATGAGCTTGCCGTGAAATCAGTGGCTGCGCATGTTAGAGAGCCGGTTCATCAGCTCCTCGAGGTTGATGCCGCCGATGCCAAGGCCCGGAAGACTGGCCTCACCGGGCCGCTGACCCGGTTGGCAGGCGCCCAGCCAGCGGCCCTCGGCGCGCACGGTAGCGGTCGATAGGCCTTTGAGCGGCGGGGTGTAACGGGTGACCATCTCACCCTTGAAGTCGCTCGTGAAAGAGCCGGTGAACACGCCCTTCATGGTCGCATTCGAGCCGTCGATGTCGCACTTGGCGTCGATCACCAGTCGCCCGGCCTCGTGGCGTGAGCTCATGTCGGGGCAACGTTCGGCCTGTCTCTGCAGAATCTTCAGCGGATCGCTTGCGGGAGTCACGCAGGTGTGAAAGGTGAAGGGCGGCAAACCGATCTCCGGTGCCCCGGTAGTCACCGACCACAGGCCGGCCTTGCGCGCGGGCAAATCCGGGAAGGCGCCATGGGCGAGGCCTGCAGACATGAGCAAAACCAGGGTAAGGGCAATCGGTTGCATCTTTATTCGCTCAATTTACGCTTCAGGATCTCGTTCACCTGGGTCGGGTTGGCCTGGCCGCGGCTCGCCTTCATTGCCTGGCCTACCAGGGCGTTGAAGGCTTTCTCCTTGCCCGCACGGAACTCTTCGACCGACTTCTGATTGGCGGCCAGCACCTGATCGATCAGCGACTCGATTGCGCCGCTGTCGGTCACCTGGCGCAAGCCCTGAGCGTCGATGATCCGGTCCGCCGCATTCGCACCGTCGCCGCCTTCGCCATTCCACATCGCCTCGAATACCTTTCGAGCGATGTTGTTCGAGATCGTGTTGTCGCCGATGCGCCTGACCAGGCCCGCGAGTTGGGCTGGGGTGATCGGGACGGCGTTCAGGTCGATATCGGCTTTGTTGGCGCGCCCGGCGAGCTCGCCCATCACCCAGTTGGCACAAGGCTTGGCGAGTTCGCTGCCGGCTGCGTCGACCGTGGCCTGATAGAAGTTGGCGATCTCGCGTGATGCGGTGAGGGTTGTGGCGTCATAGGCCGAGAGGCCGAAATTTTCGATGAAACGACGCTTCATCGACTGAGGCAACTCCGGCATTTCGGTGCGAACCCTGGCGATCCAGTTGGGAGAAATCTCTACCGGCAGAAGATCGGGGTCGGGGAAATAGCGATAATCGTGCGCATCTTCCTTGGTGCGCATCACCCGCGTTTCACCGCTCTCGGGGTCGAACAGCACCGTGGCCTGCTGAATGCGGCCGCCGTCTTCCAGGGTGTCGATCTGCCACTGGATCTCGTACTCGATTGCCTGTTGCAGAAAGCGGAAGGAGTTGAGGTTCTTGATCTCGCGGCGGGTGCCGAGTGGCGCGCCGGGCTTCCTGACAGACACGTTGGCATCGCAGCGGAAAGAACCTTCTTGCATGTTACCGTCGCAGATCTCGATCCAGCGGACCAGCGCATGCAGGCTGCGGGCATAGGCGACGGCTTCGGCGGAAGAGCGCATGTCGGGCTCGGATACGATCTCGAGCAGAGGGGTGCCGGCCCGGTTGAGGTCGATGCCGCTCATGCCGTGGAAGTCTTCATGCAGGCTCTTGCCGGCATCCTCTTCGAGATGCGCGCGGGTGAGCTGCACCGACTTTTCGTAGGCCTTGTCACCCTCGCCGACCCGAATCGTGATGCTGCCACCCGACACCACGGGCAACTCGAACTGGCTGATCTGATAGCCCTTCGGCAGATCGGGGTAGAAGTAGTTCTTGCGTGCGAATACGCTCCTGGGCGCAATCTTGGCGTCGATCGCGAGACCAAACCGGATCGCGCGTTCTACCGCGCCCCGGTTCAGGACCGGCAATACCCCGGGCAGGGCCAGATCGACTGCGCAGGCCTGGCGGTTGGGCTCGGCGCCGAAAGCAGTCGAGGCGCCGGAGAATATCTTGGAGGCGGTGGTGAGCTGGGCATGGACTTCCAGTCCGATGACCACTTCCCAGTCGTTTCTGCTCATGGTGTGACTCTCGGTGTTTTCGTGCCCGTCAGGCTGCCATCGAGGGATGGCGCACATGCCAGTCGGTGACTTGTTGAAAGCGATGGGCGGTATTCAGCAGCCGTGCTTCGGAAAAGTAATCGCCAATCAATTGCAGCCCGACCGGCAGCGTGCCGTTGCCGAAGCCGCAGGGATGCGAAAGCCCGGGCAGCCCGGCGAGGTTGACGGCGATCGTGTAGATGTCCGACAGGTACATCTGCACCGGGTCGGCAGTCTTCTCACCTATGCCCCAGGCGGTTGTCGGGCTCACGGGGCCGGCGATCACGTCGCAGGCGGTGAATGCGCGCTGAAAATCCTCGGCGATGAGCCGGCGCAGCTTCTGGGCCTGCAGATAGTAGGCGTCGTAATAGCCGTGCGACAGCACATAGGTGCCCACCAGGATGCGGCGCTTCACTTCGGCGCCAAAACCCTCGGCCCGGCTCTTGCGGTACATGTCGTCGAGATCGCCATACGCGGCTGCGCGATGGCCGTAGCGAACCCCGTCGAAGCGCGACAGATTGCTCGAGGCCTCGGCCGGAGCGATCACATAGTAGGCTGGAATCGCCAGTTGCGCATTCGGGAGGCTCACTTCGACGGTTTGTGCGCCCAAGCTGCGGTAGATCTCGAGCGCGGCCTCGATCGACGCGCGTACATCGTCCGCCATGCCGGGGCCGAAAAACTCGGCGGGAAGTCCGATGCGCAGGCCGGTCAGGGGCTTATTGAGGTCACGGCACAAATCGCCCAGATCTTTGCTTGGCACGGGGAGCCCCGACTCGTCCGCACTCGGGCCAGGGAAGCTGGTCGAATCTTTTTCGTCAAGGCCAACCATGCCGTTCAGCAGTAAAGCGCAGTCCTCGGCCGACCGACCGAAGGCGCCTCCCTGATCAAGTGACGATGCATACGCGACCATGCCATAGCGCGACACCGCACCATACGTGGGTTTGATGCCGGTGATGCCGCACATTGCCGCGGGTTGGCGGATTGACCCGCCGGTGTCGGTGCCGGTCGCGATCGGCACCATGCGGGCGGCGACCGCGGCGGCCGAACCGCCGGATGAGCCGCCCGGCACACGCGTGAGATCCCAAGGATTGGCAACCGGGCCGAAGTGGGAGTTCTCGTTGGACGAACCCATCGCGAACTCGTCCATGTTGGTCTTGCCCAGCAGCACCGCGCCCGCGGCCTTGAGCTGGCTGACCACATGGGCATCATAGGGGCTGACGAAGTTCGCGAGCATCTTCGAGCCGCAGGTGGTCAGCATGCCCTCGGTGCAGAAGAGATCCTTGTGCGCGAGGGGGATGCCGGTGAGCGGGCCCGCCTCACCGCGGGCGATCCGCGCATCGGCCTCACGGGCGTTCGCGAGCGCGAGCGCCGGATCGACGGTGATGAAGGCGTTGATCGTCGGGTTGAGCCGCTCGATGCGTTGCAGGAAGAGCTGGGCAAGCTCGACGCTGGAGATCTTGCGGGCATCGAGCGCGGCGCGCAGTTCGGTAAGGCTGGCGTTGATCATGTCGGGGCACGGACGAAAAGACTGCGCAACAGGGCAGGAATTACGGATGAATCGTGGCAGTGTGGGTGCGCTCGGGCACGGCGTGCGCTCACTCGATGACCTTGGGCACCAGGTAAAGGCCGGATTCGGTTTGCGGGGCGATACGCTGATAGTCGTCGCGTCGGTCGGATTCGCTTACGCGATCTTCGCGCAGACGTTGCGACAACTCCTGCGGATGGCTCATCGGTTCCACACCGCTGGTGTCGACCGCCTGCATCTGCTCGATCAGCGAGAAGATGCCATTAAGCTTGACGCGGGTGGCTTCTGCCTCTGCATCAGGCATTTCCAGGCGGGCGAGATCGGCGATACGCCGTACTTGTTCGAGAGTGAGCGACATGCGGTAACAAAAGCTGCTTAATTCACAAAGGTTTGTAGGTTATCATATTCGCTTTTCGCCCGTTCGGGCGCGATAATCTTTGCGCTGATGCGCTTGACCTCACCGGTTTCGGAAATACCCCATGTTTGGTTTTCTACGTTCTTATTTTTCCAGCGACCTTGCCATCGATCTCGGCACCGCAAACACCCTGATTTATGTGCGCGGCAAGGGCATCGTGCTCGACGAGCCATCGGTCGTGGCCATCCGCACCGAAGGCGGGCCCAACGCCAAGCGAACCATCCAGGCGGTGGGTTCTGCGGCCAAACAGATGCTGGGCAAGACGCCTGGCAACATCACCGCGATTCGCCCCATGAAAGACGGGGTGATCGCCGATTTCGTCGTGACCGAACAGATGATCAAGCAGTTCATCAAAAAGGTCCACGACACCCGAATGTTTTCACCCAGCCCGCGCATCATCATCTGCGTGCCCTGCGGTTCGACCCAAGTCGAACGGCGCGCGATTCGCGACGCTGCGCTGGCGGCCGGTGCGAGCCAGGTCTATCTGATCGAGGAGCCCATGGCGGCTGCGATCGGGGCCGGCCTGCCGGTATCCGAGGCGACCGGCTCGATGGTGGTCGACATCGGTGGCGGCACGACCGAGGTCGGGGTCATTTCGCTGGGCGGAATGGTCTATGCGGGTTCGGTGCGGGTTGGTGGCGACAAGTTCGACGATGCGATCGTCAATTACATTCGCCGCAATTACGGAATGCTGATCGGTGACACGACCGCCGAGAACATCAAGAAGAGCATCGGGTCGGCCTTTCCTGGCTCGGAAGTTCGCGAGATCGAAGTGCGCGGGCGCAATCTGGCCGAGGGCATTCCGCGCAGTTTCACGATCTCGAGCAACGAGATTCTGGAGGCGGTCACCGAGCCGCTCAATCAGATCGTCTCCGCCGTGAAGATTGCGCTTGAGCAGACGCCGCCCGAGCTGGGTGCGGACATTGCCGAGCGTGGCATGGTGCTGACCGGTGGCGGGGCCTTGTTGAGTGACCTCGATCGCTTGCTGATGGAAGAGACCGGGCTACCGGTTTTCGTGGCGGACGAGCCGCTTACCTGCGTGGCACGCGGTTGCGGTATGGCGCTCGAGAAAATGGACACGCTCGGCTCCATTTTTACGCCCGAGTGACTAGCGGGCCGGCCGGTTAGCCCCCGGGCATCCGGTTGGCCACGCAGCAAGCTGCCCCGATGTCTCTGGTTGGCCATTCGTCACCGCCTGTATTCAATCGCGGACCGTCACCGTTCACCCGCTTTCTGGTGCTGGTGTCGATCTGTCTGGTGATGCTCGTCGCCGACCTGCGTTTTCGCTATCTCGAGGTGGTCCGGCAAACGCTCACCGTGGTGATGCATCCGGTGCAGCTGATTGCCGCGGCGCCGGTTGACTTCGTGCGTGATGCGACCGTGTATTTTGCGACCCTGGTCGAAGTGCAGCTCGAGAACGCAGAACTGAGGCGCAGCCAATTGCAGGCGGCTCAGCGTCTGCTGCGCTTCGAGCAACTCGAGCGCGAGAATGCGCATTTGCGGCGGCTGATGGAAATGGCCGATTCGGTCGGGGTGAAAAGCGTGGCTTCCGACATTCTTTATGATGCGCCAGACCCGTTCGCCCGTAAGGTCATTCTCAACCGTGGTGCACGAGATGGTGTGACGCCGGGCTTTGCCGTCGTCGACACCGACGGGATGATCGGTCAGGTGAGCCGGGTTTATCCCGTTCAGGCCGAAGTGACCTTGCTCTCCGACAAGAACCAGGCGGTACCCGTGCAGGTTCAGCGCAGCGGGCTGCGTGGTGTGCTGTTCGGCAATGGCAAGGGGCCGCTGCAGCTGCGCTTCATACTCGAGGGTTCAGACATCAAGGTCGGCGATCAACTCGTCACCTCGGGCCTCGATGGTATCTTTCTGGCCGGTTTGCCGGTTGCCCGCGTAATCGAGGTCGAACCCGACGACGATGGCTTCATGCGGATCATGGCCGACCCGATCGGGCGGGTCGATCGTGCGATCCAGGTTCTGGTGCTGGGCCGCGAGACTCTGCCGCCGGGTCGGCCGGATCCGCGCACTGCGACCCTGTCGGGCCCTGAGTCGCCACTCGTGGAAGCCGGTGGTCCGGCGGAAGAGCAGGGAGACTGAACATGCAACCCACTCACCGCTCCAACCGCATTCTTCAGCCGGCAAAGACCTGGTTCATCCACTTCAGTCTGCTGGTTGCATTGACGCTCAATTACGTCCCGACCGGTCGATTGGTCGGCGTGCCCGACTGGGTTGCGGTCGTGCTGATGTTTTGGTGTATCCGCGAGCCTGCGCGCGTGGGCATGGGCGTTGCCTTGGTGGTCGGCGTTCTGGTGGATATCGGCCATGGTGCTGCGCTGGGGCAGCATGCGCTGGCCTATGTGGTGCTTGCCTACCTGGCGTCTGCCGTCGCACGACGGGTGCTGTGGTTTCCGTCACCGCAGCAGGCACTGCAGATTCTTCCGCTGTTGCTTCTGAGTCAGGGGATCATGGTCGGCGTGCGTCTGCTCGCGGGTGCTGAGTTCCCCGGTTGGGCTTATTTCGTGTCCAGTTTCACCAGTGCGTTGTTGTGGATGCCCGCCAGTTTTTTGCTCCTGTTGCCGCAGTATCAGCCGGTTGAACGGGACGAGAATCGCCCGATCTGACCGCGCCAGAGTCAAATGACCGATTTTCGCCATCCGAAAGAAGAACTTGCCGCCTTTCGCCGCCGTGTGCTCGTGGCAATGCTGTTCGTGTTGGTGTGTTTCGGGCTCCTGGCGGCCCGTTTTCATTATCTCCAGGTAGTTCGGCACGACTATTTTCATTCGCGTGCGGAGGGCAACCGGATAGCGCTGCTGCCGGTTGTCCCAAATCGCGGACTGATCACCGATAGGCGAGGGCGTGTGCTCGCGCGCAATTATTCGGCCTATACCCTCGAGATCAACCCGTCACAGGTGGACAATCTCGAGGCAACGATCGACGAGCTTGCCCGCATCGTGCCCATTGATGTCGGCGATCGGCGGCGTTTTCGCAAGCAACTCCTCGAAAGCAAATTCTTCGAGAGTGTGCCGATCCGTACCCACCTTTCGGATGAGGAAGTCGCCCGGCTGGTGGCGCGTCGCTACAGCCTGCCAGGGGTAGAGGTTCAGGCTCGCCTGTTTCGCGACTATCCGTATGGCGAGAGCGGTGCCCATGTGACTGGCTACATCGGCAGAATCAATGAGCGCGACGTGCAGCGCATCGAAGAAGGGGGCAATTCGGCCAACTATCGTGGTTCGGAGTACATCGGGAAGAGTGGTCTTGAGTTGTCCTACGAAGATGAACTGCACGGTAACACCGGAGTCGAGCAGGTCGAGATCAATGCCGGCGGGCGCGCGATGCGATTGTTGTCGCGCACGCCCGCCGCGCCGGGGAACGACCTCGAACTCGCGCTCGATATCGAGCTCCAAAAGGTCGCCGAGGCGGCTTTCGGCGAACGGCGTGGCGCACTGGTGGCGATCGAGCCCGCGACCGGTGGCGTGCTGGCACTCGTTTCAACGCCATCGTTCAACCCGAATCTCTTTGTCGAAGGAATTTCGGTGACCGATTGGCGTGCGCTCAGCGATTCGCCGGAGCATCCGTTGCTCAACCGCGCGATGTTCAGCACCTACCCGCCTGGTTCGACCTTCAAGCCCTTCATGGCCCTGGCGGGTCTGGCGACTGGCAAGCGCAACCTGTTTCAGTACTTTAATGGGCAAGGGGTGTTCAGCTTCGTCGGGCACCGGTTCTACGACAGGAAATCGAGCTGCCAGAGCGGGGTGGATGTTCACCGCAGTCTGGTTTATTCGTGCAATACCTACTACTACCAACTTGCGAACGAACTGGGTATCGAGGCATTGGCCCGCTTCATGCGCCAGTTCGGTTTTGGTGGGCGAACCGGAATCGATATTCCGGGTGAGGCTGCCGGCGTGCTGCCGACCCCGGACTGGAAACGCAAGCGCTTCAGCCGCAAGGAGCAGCAGACCTGGTTTGGTGGCGAAACCATTTCGGTGGGCATCGGACAGGGTTACAACGCCTACACCCCGTTGCAGATGGCCAATGCACTGGCTGCGCTGGTCAATGACGGAATCATCTATCGGCCCCATGTGGTGCGCAATGTGGTCGACGCGAAGACGGGCGAGAGGCACCCGGTCGAATCCGAGCCGCTTGCGCGCATTCCGGTGAGTTCGGCGCATCTGCAGGCGATACGCGCAGCCATGGTCGACGTGACCAAGGTCGGGACGGCCGCGCGGGTGTTTCGGGGGGCGCCCTACGAGTCCGGCGGCAAGACCGGCACGGCTCAGGTGTTCTCGCTGCGTGGGCAGCGCTATGTAGAAGGCAGGGTGACCGAGCGGCTGCGTGACCACTCCTGGTACATCGCGTTTGCACCGGCCCACAAGCCCACGATCGCACTCGCGGTAATCGTCGAAAACGGTGGTTTCGGCTCGCAGTCGGCCGCCCCGATTGCGCGCCAAGTGATGGATTTTTATCTTCTCGGACAACGTGCCGACGAGCCTGCCAGCGAAATCGACGAGGCCGCCGCGGCTGAGGCCGAACAGTGAGCGAGAGTCGTTTTCAGCCGCTCCTGCTGCTCAGGGCCCTGTTTCGCCCGCTAGATCCGGCGCTCTTGCTGGTGCTGGGGCTGTTGCTCGGTTATGGCTATGTGTTGATGATGAGTGCGTCCACCGAGCGCCTCGAGACGCTCCAGCTGCACTTCGTGATCGCGATCGTCACAATGTGGGCTGTGGCACTGGTGCCGCCCAAACAGTTGTTGAAACTCGCGGTACCGATGTATCTGGGGGGCGTGGTGTTGCTGGTGGGGGTGGTCCTGTTCGGCGAAGTGTCGAAAGGCGCTCAGCGGTGGCTCGACCTGGGGGTGATGCGAATTCAGCCTTCCGAGCTCATGAAGATCGCGGTGCCGCTGATGCTGGCATGGTTCTTCCAGGTTCGGGAGGGCGTTACCCGGTGGCCCGAGTTCATGGTCGCGATGATGTTGCTGCTGATTCCGCTGGGTTTGATCGTTGTGCAGCCCGACCTTGGGACCAGCCTGCTGGTAAGTGCCTGCGGGCTTTATGTGATCTTCTTTGCCGGATTGTCGTGGAAGCTCATCGTTCCGGTCGTGCTGATTGGTGTCATCGGCATCGGCGCGATCGTTGGTTTCGGCGACACACTCTGTCAGCCCGAGGTCGACTGGCAGATCTTGCGGGAATACCAGAAGCAGCGAGTGTGCACGCTCCTTGATCCAACTCAGGACCCGCTTGGAAAGGGATTCCACATCATTCAGTCCACCATCGCGATTGGATCGGGCGGTGTTTTCGGCAAGGGCTGGATGGCCGGTACGCAGACCCATCTGGCCTTCATCCCCGAGCGTCATACCGACTTCATCTTTTCGGTCCTGGCAGAGGAATTCGGACTGATCGGTGCGCTGGTTCTGCTGATTCTCTATACGCTGTTGATCATCCGTGGCTTCACCATTGCTGCCATGGCGCCAACGCTCGCAAGCCGACTCCTTGCGGGAGCGCTTACGATGATATTTTTTACTTATGCGTTCGTGAACATGGGCATGGTGAGCGGTATCCTGCCGGTGGTCGGTGTGCCCTTGCCCTTCATCAGCTATGGAGGTACGGCGCTCGTGACACTGTGCATTGCCATCGGTATCCTGATGAGTATCGAGCGTAGCCGCATTGCAGCAAAAGAATGAGTAGTGAGGAAACCATGAATCCCGAGCAATCCGCCCCCACGCAGGCGCTTCATTCTGCATGCTCTGCCAGTGGTTTCAAATCTGGCGTCCTGCTGGCCGCGATTGCCCTGGGGCTGGGGGCGTGCAGTTCAAAGCCCGCACACGTAACCGAAACCGGGTCCGCGCAAGTAGCCGGTGCGAAAAGCAGCGGTGTGGTCTGCAGGCCGATTTCGAAGGGCGGTGCATTCTATCTCGATGACGGCCCGGGCGAGTGCATACCGGCAGATCTGGATGCCATACCCGACGCGGTTCCGCGCATCGAGCCGCTCCACCCGCCTGCGCTGAAACCTTACACTGTGATGGGACAGCAATTCGTGCCACGTACCGAACTCGCGCCTTACCGTGAGCGTGGCCATGCGAGTTGGTACGGACGGCGCTTCCATGGCAATCCGACCTCGATCGGCGAGCCCTACGACATGTTTGCAATGACCGCAGCACACCCGACGCTGCCCATTCCCAGCTATGCGCGGGTGACCAATCTCGCCAATGGCCGCACTGTGGTGGTTCGTGTAAACGATAGGGGGCCGTTCCTGCGAGGGAGATTGATCGATCTTTCATATGCGGGTGCCTATAAGCTGGGCTATGTGAATTCGGGCAGTGCCTCGGTCGAGGTCGAATCGATCCTGCCGGATGAAATTCGTCTCGCACAGGGTGGTCAGCCGCCGGTTTCGCAGCGTGTCGCAAGTCAGAGCGCTTCGCCAGCGCTGATGTCCGCAGCGCCCGTGCCTGAAGCGTCGCCGCCGCCGCCATCTCGGGTGACCGTTTCAACGCTGGCGCCGCTTGGGATGGGCGCTCCGGCGTCGCCCGTTCAGACATCTCCGTCGCGACAGTCGGCGGACATGGCAAGTGGCGTAGCAATGGCTCTGCCCAAGAGCGTGCCGGTGGTTTCGGCTCCTGCACAGGCTGAGGGTGCTTTCGTGCAACTCGGCGCATTTTCGACGCCGTCAAATGCCGATGATCTGGTGGGGCGTGTCCGCAGCGAGCTTGGCTACATGGCTGATCGCCTGCAACTCCTGAGCGATGGGGGCCGCTACCGCTTGCAGATCGGCCCGTTCGCAAGCGCTGACGAGGCGCGCGCCGAGGCTGGCCGCATCGGTAGCCTGTTGAATCTTCAACCCTTCGTTGTGATGCGCTGAACCAAGGCCCTGCACCCGGGTCTTCAAGCACGGGGCGGTCGGGCGACGTGAGCAAGCCCCTGCAAACTTTCTTCTTTGAACCTCTGTAGAACTGAATCCAATGCGCTTTATCCTGCCACTGCTTTTCCTGCTTTTCTCTTTCTCCACAGCAGCCCAGAATCCACCACCACCCGCTCTGGCGGCGAACGCCTGGGTTCTCTTTGATCACAGCACCGGCCAGGTGCTGGTCTCTCACAAGCCGGACGAGCGTATCGAGCCTGCATCCCTCACCAAGTTGATGACGGCCTACGTGACCTTTACGGCACTTAAAAACGGCTCGATCACACTTGAGCAAGAAGTGAACGTATCGGAACGTGCCTGGAAGCAGATCGGTTCGCGCATGTTCATCGAGCCGCGCACGCCTGTCACGGTTGATCAGCTCATTCACGGCATGATCATCCAGTCAGGTAACGATGCCTGCGTAGCGCTTGCCGAAGTCATAGCCGGTTCTGAAGAGGCGTTCGTTCACCTCATGAATCGCGAAGCCGAACGCCTCGGGATGAAGAACACCCGTTTTGCGAACTCTTCCGGTTTGCCGGACGAGAATCTCTACACGACCGCGCGTGACCTTGCCTTGCTGGCCTCGGCGCTGGTACGGGACTTCCCCGAGCTCTACCGCATTTACTCGATGCGCGAGTACACCTATAACAAGATTACCCAGCCTAACCGCAATCGTCTGTTGTGGATGGACAGCACCGTCGATGGCATGAAGACCGGGCATACCAGTGCGGCCGGATACTGTCTGGTGTCGTCGGCAGAGCGCGGATCGCGCCGGCTGGTTTCGGTGCTGCTGGGCGCCGAGTCTGACACGATTCGTGCGCAGGAGTCGCTCAAGCTGCTGAACTACGGCTTTCAGTTCTTCGATGCTGCCAAGCTCTATGATGCAGGTCAGGAGCTTTCGCGCTTCGAGGTATGGAAGGGCGAACAGAACGATGTGCCAGTCGGATTCGAGAGCGAGTTCGTGATGTCCCTGCCCAAGGGCCAGGCCGACAAGGTGCAGGTTGCGCTGAAAAGCTTTCAGCCGATCATGGCGCCGGTGCAAAAGGGGCAGATCATCGGCAGCCTTGCACTGAGCATCGATGGGGCTGAGATCGGCGAGTATCCGGTGGTCGCTCTGCAGAATATCGAGCCGGCGGGTTTCTTTGGACGCCTTTGGGATGCGCTGAAGTTGTGGATCAAGAGCCTTTGAATCGCAAGGAAGACAACATGAGCAATCCAGACCGCAAGACCCTGCTCGAGTTTCCGTGCAACTTTCCAGTCAAGATCATGGGCTCCCGGGTCGATGAGTTCGCGCAGGTCATTGTGGCGCTGGTGCTGGAGCACGCGCCTGACTTCGATCCGTCTTCGGTCGAGATGCGCCCGTCGAGCAAGGGTAATTACCTGTCACTCACGTGCACGATCAGGGCGACCTCACAATTGCAGCTCGACAATCTCTATCGTGCGCTGAGCTCGCACCCGCTCGTCAAAGTCGCGTTATGAGCCTGGCCTTTTCGCCTGGAGGCCAGCTGAGCAACACCACGGCCGATATCGGGACTCATGCCGAGTGCGCGGGGCTGCATTGTGTTCGCCATGGCGAACTGATGCCCTACGAGCCGGTCTGGGCCGCGATGCGTGACTTCACCGATCAGCGCTCAGCCACGACGCCGGACGAAATCTGGTTGCTTCAGCATCCGCCCGTATTCACCCTTGGTCAGGCCGGCAAGCCTGAACACCTGTTGCACGATGTCGGCATTCCGATGGTTCGTATCGACCGAGGTGGCCAGATCACCTACCATGGCCCGGGTCAGCTGGTGATGTATCTGCTGATCGACCTTGCCCGGCGCAAGCTCAAGGTACGCGAACTGGTAAGCCTGATCGAGCAGGCGATCATCGATTGCCTGGCGGGCTATGGGGTGACTGCGCTGCGCAAGGCCGGGGCGCCCGGTGTGTATGTCGCCGGCGCCAAGATTGCAGCGCTCGGCCTTCGCGTTCGCAACGGCTGCAGTTATCATGGCCTGTCGCTCAATGTGGCGATGGACCTGACGCCCTTCTCGGCAATCAACCCCTGCGGATATGAAGGGCTCGAGGTCGTGCAACTCGCGGACCTCGGCGTTACCGACAGTGTGGAGCAGGTCGGCGAAAAGTTGTTGCGCGAGCTTGTGCGCCTGTTGCCGCCGGTGCAGGTCGCCGCCGCCTGAAATCAATAATGAGTGAGACAGACCCAATGGAAACCCCAACCCGCAAGCAACGCGGCGCCGACAAGACGGCACGCATCCCGATCAAGATCGTTCCCGCCGAGCGACTCAGAAAACCCGACTGGATCCGGATCAAGCTGGGCGCGGGTCATGAGGTGGAGCGCTTCAACGAGATCAAGTCCACCCTGCGCGAGCACAAGCTCCATACGGTGTGCGAAGAGGCCTCATGCCCCAATATTCACGAGTGCTTCGGCAAGGGTACGGCCACATTCATGATCATGGGCGACATCTGCACCCGGCGCTGCCCATTCTGTGATGTCGGCCATGGCCGCCCGGAGCCGCTCAACCAGAATGAACCGACCGATCTCGCCAAGACCATCGCGGCGATGCGACTGAACTATGTCGTGATCACCTCGGTTGACCGCGACGACCTTCGCGACGGTGGTGCTCAGCACTTTGCCGATTGCATCCGTGCCACGCGTGAGGCTTCACCCAAGACCACGATCGA
>JAEUNS010000223.1 GCA_016790005.1 Zoogloeaceae bacterium | reverse complement strand
CCCATCTTGAAGCCCACGGTGCTGGCGTTGGCGATGTTGTTGCTGGTAACGTCAATCGCCTTCGAGGACGAATTGAGACCACTCAAACCTTGCTGAAAAGCCATGATGTCCTCTCTATGTCAGAGAATCTGCTTGATGTCGTCCAACTTGAAAATGCCCAGGTTGCCCACCTGGAGGTCGGTACTTTTCGCGCCCCGGATGACGCCGCTGACGACGCCGAACTCGAGCGTGCTGACCTTGACCTCTTCGCCCGCGAGCATGCCGCTGGCGCTTACGGTGTAAGCGCCGTTCGCAGCGCGTTGGCCGTCGATGGCGGTGCCGTCCCACATGAAGTTGTGGCTACCGGCCTCGAGATCGTCGAGTTCGATCGTGGCCACTTCGAGGCCGTTTGCATCCTTGATCGTGAGCGTGACCTTGTCGGCCGGAGTCGTCATCTCGAAGCCCCCGACACCGCCTGCTTCGGTCAATATCATCGACTTGCCGGGCACCAGCACACCGCGACCGACCAGCGCCGCCGCCTGTAAGCTCTCACCAGATTCCTGTGCGCTCAGAAACTGCTGGAACATTGCATTGAGCCGCTCGATACCGTCGACCGTACTCATCTGCGCAAGCTGCGAGGTGACCTCGGAGTTTTCCAGCGGGTTCATTGGATCCTGATTTTGCAACTGCGTCGTCAGAAGTGTCAGAAACCGGGTCTGCGCATCCTCGTTGTCCTTGATCTTGCTGTTGGCCGCGCTATCGCTGCGCGCCAGATCGGAGAGAATGCTGTTCGCCCTCTGGCTGGTGTCTATCGTGCTCATTTTGCTTGTCCTCGTGCGAAGGCTTCAGGCACTTACTGGCCGATTGCCAGGGTGCGCTGCAGCAAGGTCTTCGCGGTGTTCATGATTTCAGTGTTGTTCTGGTACGAGCGCGACGCCGAGATCATGTTGACCATTTCTTCGACCACATCGACATTGGGCATCGCAACATAACCCTGGTCGTCGGCTGCCGGATTGGTTGGATCGTAGGCCAGGCGCAAGGGCGCAGCGCTCTCGACTATCTGGGTTACCCGCACGCCCTGGGCGCCCGGCCCGGCCACGGGGGTTGCGGCAAACACCACCTGCTTGGCGCGATAGGGTTGGCCGTCGGAGTCGACGACACTGTCGGCATTGGCCATGTTCGAGGCCGTCGTGTTGAGTCGCACCGACTGTGCCGAGAGCGCCGTTCCGGCGATGGTCATGACGTTGAACATGCTCATGATCTACGCCCGCTCACTGACCGGCAATTGCGCGCTGCATGCCTTGCAGCAGGCTGTTGATGAAGGTCACGCTGGCCTCGTAGTGAATCGAGTTTTCGGCGAATGCGGCGCGCTCGACATCCATATTGACGGTGTTGCCGTCCACGCTCGACTGCATTTCGCGGCGAAACCCGATGTGCGCCGCGAACGGCAGGATCTCGGCACTGCCAATGTGATCACGCCCGGTTTGCACCAATGCGAGCGGCGCCCTGCGCAAACCGAGATCGGTGCGGCCCAGCACACCCTGCAGCGCACCCTTGAAGTCGATGTCGCGTGCCTTGTAGTTCGGGGTGTCGGCGTTCGCGATGTTCGACGCGAGCATTTCCTGCCGCTGAGCCTGCAGATTGAGGGCGGTCTGATAAAACTTCAGCGAGTCATCTAGCAGGGCTTTCATCACTTCACCTCTTTAACCTGAGCGGTTGCCATGCGTGCGTGGCGCGGCTTCATCTGCGTCATTGCACCTTTCATGCCATTCATCCTAATCCCGCCACTCCAGACCGCTTCGCCCGATTAGCGCAACGATTACCGGCCAATTTCGCCGTACCGCGGAACGCGCGACGACTGCAAGTTGCCGCCAGACGGAAATAATTGCCACCCGACGGCAGTCATAGGAACCGCATGCGACGGTTGCCGATTGAGCCCCGACGTGATGCAATTCGCACATGAGAAACGCACTGAAACTGTTTTCCCTGACTCTGTTACTGGTGCTCGCAAGCGGGTTGACACGGGCGCACCAAGCCTCCGAGCCGGTCGCGGCTGTCGTGGATGCATTCCTCGCGCGCGAAACTGCCGGACTCCCGGGTGAGGTCAGCCTCGAAGTGGGCTCACTCGACGATCGTAATCGCCTGCCCGTCTGTGATGCTCTCGAGGCATTTCTGCCTGCAGGATCGCGCCCGTGGGGGCAGATCAGCGTGGGCGTGCGCTGCCTCGCTCCGGTGGCTTGGACGGTGTATATGCCCGCGCGGGTCTCGGTGATGAGCGACTATCTGGTCACCGCCCGGGCGATCCGGCCCGGACAGATCATCGGCCCCTCCGACATCGAGCGAAAACGAGGCGATCTTGCCGCACTGGGCGACCGAACCCTGACCGAACCCGAGCAGGCTCTGGGGCACCATGTGCGTTACGCAGTGGCCGCCGGCCAACCCTTGCGCACGGACATGCTGCGGCTACCGGACGCGATCAAGCAGGGCCAGACGGTGCGGATACTCGGCATTGGAGAACGCTTTCAGGTCGCCAACGAAGGCCGCGCAATGAATCGCGCCGCTGATGGAGAACCGGTGCGGGTACGCCTGGCCAATGGCCAGGTGATCTCGGGCGTTGCGCGCAACGGCGGCGTCGTGGAGGTGCGATTCTGAGCGCACCTTTCGCGCCGTTCGACGCTGCTTTTTGGCTGGCTCACCCGCGATTCGAACGAAAGAAATGCAAGGAATTGTTTTTTTGCTCCGTTTGCTCAAATCGGCCTAAAGTTTCCCGCTACGATGCCGTAAGCCAAGCCAGAAACGGATCAATTCAAGAAGGGGTTCTGCCGTGAAAATCGAAGGCACTATCAAGGCGGCGAGCAGCCTGTTGGCAAACGAGAGTCGTCCCAAGACGCAGGCGGCGGGTTCAAGGCAGGCTGCGTCGCCCGACGCAAAGGTCGAAATCTCATCGCTTTCATCGAGTCTTGGCAAGGCCGAAGCGGCCATTGCCGCGACGCCGACGGTCGATCGCGCACGGGTCGCCGAATTGCGACAGGCGATCGCAGAAGGTCGATTCAAGATGGACGCCAACCGGATTGCCGATGGCCTGCTCGCAAGTGTGCGGGAAATGCTTGAGGCGAAGAGCTGAAGATCGTGGCTACACAGGCCGATCTTCACAAGATTGCAATCCTGATCGACGGCGAGCGTGCGCTGATGCGTCGCTTCGTAGATGTGCTCGAGCATGAAGAGTCGCTGCTGGTCGCGGGTGAAACCGACGCGTTACTGGCACTTGTGCGCGAGAAGAGCGAGATCTACCAACTGTTGCAGCGCCAGCACGATGGTCGGGCGCTGCTGCTTGGCCGGCTGCGGCTCGGCAATAACGACGCCGCGGTGCGCAGCCTGTGTGCGAGCATGCCCGACACCCTGCTGCGTTGGGAAGAAGTGCTTGCGCTGGCCCGTGAGGCGCGCGAGCGCAATTCGCTCAACGGCAAACTCATCATAGAGCGCATGCACAATAACCAGGCTGCACTGTCGGTGCTGCTGTCGGCTACCGATCAGCCTCAACTCTATGGGGCGGATGGCTCGACCCGCCCAACGGGCGGCGGCCGACACCTCGGCAGCGCCTGAATCGCGCACAATTTCGGTCGCTTCAATCGCGCTTCGGCTGTAATTGAGGCTTGCGTCCTGCAGTCTCACGGGTATCCTTGTGCCCGGCCGGCGCGGTGCCGGCGTGATTACGGGCCTTGAAATCTCCCCATGACTGGCAAGCAATACGACGAATCATCCTTTCGGGTCCTGAAGGGACTCGAACCGGTGCGCGAACGGCCGGGTATGTATACCCGCACCGATTCACCCGCCCACATCATTCAAGAAGTCATCGACAACGCGGCAGATGAAGCGCTGGGCGGTTTCGCCAAGAAAATCCAGGTGTGCCTGCATATCGACGGCTCGGTGAGCGTATCCGACGATGGCCGGGGCATTCCCGTCGGCCTGCATCCGCAGGAAGGCGTGCCGGTGGTGGTGCTCGCGTTCACCCGTCTGCATGCGGGCGGCAAGTTCGACAAGCGCGAGGGCAACTCTGCCTATGCGTTTTCGGGTGGCCTGCACGGCGTCGGTGTGTCGGTGACCAATGCGCTGTCGACCCGCGTCGAAGTCGAAGTCAAGCGCGATGGCAAGATCCACCGTATCGACTTTAGCGAGGGTGGCGAACACATCGGCCCATTGCGCATCGAGGGCGATTGCGGGCGTCAGACCGGCACCCGGGTGCGGATGTGGCCAGACCCCAAATATTTCGAATCACCCCGCACGCCTATCGCCGAACTTGAACGCCTGTTGCGCAGCAAGGCGGTGCTGCTGCCGGGTGTGGCGGTACGCCTCGACATCGAGCAGGCCAATGGCCCGCTGCTCACCAAGGCATGGAGCTACCCTGACGGCCTGTCGGGCTACCTCAAGGAGATCGCGGGCGACATCGAGCCGGTTGCCCCGCTATTCACCGGCGAGCGCTATGCCGGCAGCGAAGATCCAAGCTTCGCCCGCGGCGAGGGCGCGGCCTGGGCAATCGGCTGGTTCGAGAACAGCGTGCCGAGCGAGTCCTATGTAAATCTGATTCCGACCGTTGCAGGCGGTACGCATGAGTCGGGGCTGAGAGCCGGCGTGTTCGAGGCAATGAAGACCTTCATCGAACACCATGCACTATTGCCACGCGGCGTGAAGCTGCAGCAGGAAGACGTGTGCGGACGGATGAGCTTCGTGTTGTCGGCACGCCTGCTCGACCCTCAGTTTCAGGGCCAGGTGAAGGAAAAGCTCAACTCGCGCGAAGCCGTCAAGCTGGTTTCGGGGCAGTTGCGCGACCCGTTCGAGATCTGGCTCAACAACCATGTCGAGGCAGGACGTGCGATTGCCGAACTGTCGATCCGTCAGGCGATGGCACGCCAGAAAAGTGCGCAAAAGGTCGAGAAGAAGAAGACCTCGGGCGTTGCGGTGCTGCCGGGCAAGCTCTCCGACTGCGAATCCGAGGATCTCGCCGATAACGAGCTCTTTCTGGTAGAGGGCGACTCCGCCGGCGGCTCGGCGAAGATGGCGCGCAACAAGGAAACCCAGGCGATCCTGCCCCTGCGTGGCAAGGTACAGAACGCCTGGGAGGTCGATCCCGACCGACTGCTCGCCAACAATGAGATCCACGACATTGCGGTTGCACTGGGCGTGGATGCCCACGTGGCCGGCGGCAAGGCCGATTTGTCGGGGCTGCGCTACGGCAAGGTCATCATCATGTCCGACGCCGACGTCGATGGCGCACACATCCAGACGCTGCTGCTAACGCTGTTCTTCAAGCACTTTCCGGCGCTCATCGAGCACGGCCACATACATGTCGCACAGCCGCCGCTTTATCGCATCGACGTGCCCGCGCAGGGCAAGAAGCGCCCTGCGCGACGTCTCTATGCACTCGACGACGGCGAGCTTGCGGCGATGCGCGACCGCCTCGAGAAGGAAGGCTTCAAGCCCGATGCGATCGAGATCGGCCGATTCAAGGGTCTGGGCGAGATGAACCCCGATCAATTGCGCGAAACCACGATGGATCCGGCCACCCGCCGGGTGCTGGCCGTCAAGGTGCGTAGCGGCGCACTCGAAGAAACCCTGAAGATGTTCAGCCTGCTGATGGGCAAGGGCGAAGCGTCGGGCCGGCGCGCGTGGATGGAAGAAAAAGGCGACTCGGTGGAAGCGGATGTTTGAGTTCGTTGAGTTCGATTCGCACTGCGCACCGAACTGAACTGAACCGAGCAAAGGTATATACTCTCGATAGCGTGCAACCGGGAGAACCAGAATGGAAACCGCCAAGCTTTTCATGAACGGCCGCAGTCAGGCAGTGCGCCTTCCCAAGGAGTTCCGTTTCGAGGGTGATGAGGTCGTGATCAAGCGGGTTGGCGACGCGGTGGTGCTGTTACCGCGGCGTGGCTGGCGAACGCTGTTCGAGGGGCTCGAGTCCTTCGAGCCGGGTTTTGAGCTCGTTCGCAACCAACCCGCCGAGCAGCTTCGCGAGGCCTTGTTGCCGTGAGGTACATGCTCGACACCAATATCTGCATATATTTGATCAATCATCGCCCCGCGCATGTTCGTGCGCGGTTTGAAGAGCATGAGATTGGTGACGTGGGCGTATCAATCGTCACTGCGCTTGAGCTCGCTTACGGCGTTGCCAAGAGCCGATCGAACCGCAACCGCATGGCGCTCGAGGCCTTCTTGTTGCCCCTCGAGATCGCACCGCTCGACGACTCGGTGATGTGGCATTACGCCAGGCTTCGCGCCACACTTGAGCAACGTGGCGAACCGATCGGCTCGCTCGACACCCAGATCGGAGCCCATGCGCTTGCAATCGGCTGCATCCTGGTTACCAACAATACCGCCGAGTTTTCCCGGATTGAAGGCTTGCGCCTCGAGAACTGGGTCGAACCCGGCACGCATGAACCGCTTACCCGCTACACCCTCTGAACAAAGCTCATGACCCAAGAAACACCCGACCTGTTCGAACTGCTCCCGCCCTCGCCACCGGCGCCCCCTGCGCCATCCGCGCCCAATTCCGACGGAAATGGCGACGACGGCAGCCTCGCGCTGGACCATTTCGCCGAACGCGCCTATCTCGCCTATGCGATGAGCGTCGTGCGCTCGCGCGCCCTGCCACAGGTCGAGGATGGGCTCAAGCCGGTACAGCGCCGCATCCTGTTCGCGATGAACGAGATGCGCCTCTCCGCCACGTCCAAGCATGTCAAGTCGGCGCGTGTGGTCGGCGACGTGATCGGCAAATATCACCCTCATGGCGACACCTCGGTGTACGACGCCATGGTGCGGGTGGCGCAGGACTTTTCGCTGCGTTATCCGCTGGTCGATGGCCAGGGCAACTTCGGCTCACGTGATGGCGATTCGGCCGCGGCGATGCGCTACACCGAATGTCGCCTCACCCCGATCGCCGAGCTGCTGCTGTCCGAGATCGATCGTGGCACGGTCGACTTCCTGCCCAACTATGACGGCGCATTCCACGAGCCCCAGTTCTTGCCGGCGCGCCTGCCCTTCGTGCTGCTCAACGGTGCCTCGGGCATCGCGGTCGGCATGGCGACCGAGATTCCGCCGCACAATCTTGCCGAGGTTGCAGAGGCGGCCTGCCACCTGATTCGCAACCCCGAGGCCGGGCTCGGCGAGATTCTCGCGATCATACCTGGACCGGATTACCCGGGCGGGGGCCAGATCATTTCGTCGCCCGAAACCATCCGCGAAGCCTATGCGAGCGGCCGCGGCTCGCTGCGCCTGCGCGCCCGCTGGCATGTTGAAGAACTCGCGCGCGGCCAGTGGCGGGTGATCGTCGACGAGTTGCCGCATGGGGTATCGACTGCCGGCGTACTGGCCGAGATCGAGGCCTTGACCAATCCCCAGCCCAGAGCCGGCAAGAAAGAGGTCTCGCAGGAGCAGAAGAACCTGCGTCAGCTGGTGCTGGGCGTGCTCGACACGGTGCGCGACGAATCGAGCGACAAGGCCGCGGTGCGCATCGTGCTGGAGCCCAAGTCGAGCCGTCAGAGTCGGGATGAGTTCATGGCGGTGCTGCTCGCCCATACCAGCCTCGAAACCAACTCATCGCTCAACATGACGATGATCGGTCGCGATGGCCGACCGCAGCAGAAGAATCTGGTCCAGATCATCCGCGAATGGATCGACTTTCGCTTCACCACCGTCGAGCGGCGCACCCGCCATCGCCTCGACGAGGTCGACCGCCGCATCCATATCCTCGAAGGCAGGATGATTGCCTTTCTCCATATTGAGGAAGTCATCCGGGTGATTCGCGAGTCGGATGAGCCCAAGCCTGCGCTGATCGCGGCGTTCTCGCTCACCGAAATCCAGGCCGAGGACATTCTCGAGATCCGCCTGCGCCAGCTCGCCCGTCTCGAAGGCTTCAAGATCGAGAAGGAACTCGCCGAACTGCGCGAAGAGCGCGACGGCCTGCAGCAGATTCTAGACAGTCGCGCGGTGATGACGCGGCTCATTCTCAAAGAGATCCGCGACGACGCGAAGAAGTTCGGCGACGCCCGCCGCACGATACTCGAAGCGGTAACACCGGTTGCGCCGGCCGAGATCAGCGCACCCGACGAACCGGTGACCGTGATCGTGTCCAGAAACGGCTGGGTGCGCTCGCGCCAGGGCCATGGCATCGACCCGGCATCAATCAGCTACAAGGCCGGCGACCATGCGCTTGCAATCATCGAGTCGCGCACCACCTGGCCACTCGTGATCATCGACTCGAATGGGCGCGCCTATACCATGCGAGTCTCGGATCTGCCGGGTGGGCGCGGCGACGGTGCGCCGATCTCGACCCTGATCGAGTTCCAGGAGGGGGGCAAGCTCGCCCAGGTGGTGTCGGATGCGCCGGAAAGTCGCTGGCTCTTTGCCAACTCGGGGGGCTATGGCTTCGTCTGTGCGCTCGCCGATGCAACGAGTCGCCAGCGTGCAGGCAAGGCTTTCATGACGCTCGAGAAGGGCGAGAAACCGCTCGCACCCGCACGCGCGCTCGGCAACTGGATTGCGGCCGTCTCGGAGAACGCCCGCATCCTGCTGTTTCCGCTCACAGAGATGAAGGTGCAGTCGGGCGGACGTGGCGTGATCGTGATGGCGCTCGACGACGGCGAGGCGATGAGCGCGGTGGCGATTCCCGCAGACGACGCGGTACTGACCGTGAGCGGCCAGATGCGCGGCGGCAAGCCTGCCGAGATCGAGATCAAGCCTGCGCAGCGCATTGCGCTACAACATCGGCGCGCCCGCAAAGGCACGCCGCTTGCCAAGAAACTGCTGCCCGAAGCACTCCGCTGAGCAACCCACCCGATGACGCCAGCTTATTGCGGGCTTGCACTGGCGCCAGGCGCTGCCACACTCGCGCCGGCCGGGTTGGCGGCATCAACCGCACCAGGCTCGGCATCGGGCTCGGGCGATGGTTCGGGCATGATCGCCCTGATCTGCTCACCCTCGCGAATTCGGGCCGGTGCGCGCGACTGGGGTGTTTCTTCCGGCTCCGCAAACATCGACTCGATCAGTATCGTCACCCGGCGATTGCGCGCGCGCCCGGCCTCGGTGGTGTTGTCGGCTATCGAGCGCTGGTCGCTATAGCCCGCGGCCGTCAGCCTGTCAGCCGTCACGCCCGCATCGATGAACAGCCGCACCACCGACGAAGCCCGCGACGATGAAAGCTCCCAGTTCGACGGAAAACGAAAGGTGCTGATCGGAATGTTGTCGGTGTGCCCTTCGACCTTGATCGGGAATGTTGCGCCCGCGATCACCTGGGCCACCGCCCGCAACGGTGCGATCGCAGCCGGCCCCAGCGTGGCCTCGCCCGGGGCGAACAGCACGCTGGCGTTGATCTCGACCGAAATGCCATGCGCCCCCTCGGTGACCGTGACCTGACCGCTGCGGGTGAGCGGCTCGAGCACTTCACGGATGTTGTCGGCCATGCTGCGCATCTTTTGCACCTGCTCAACCCGCCGGGCTTCGGCCTGCCTGTTCTCGGCGGGTCGATTGATCACGACCGGAATGGGCAGTATCGGGGGCGGCGTGATCGGCGGCAGCACGATCGGAGGACCGGTTTCGTTCACATTGATGTTGCGAAACGCGCTCACGATCGAATCGGAAAGAACCTTGTACTTGCCCTCGTTGATCGTCGACAGCGAATACATTACGACGAAGAACGCAAACAGCAGGGTGATGAAGTCCGCATAGGACACCATCCAGCGCTCCAGGTTTTCGTGCTCGTCTTCGGTCTTGCGGCGCCTTCGCATGGCCTGCTCCGCGCTCAAACCATGTAGCCGCGCATCCGGCTTTCGATGATGCGGGGGTTATCGCCGTTGGCGATGCCGACCAGTCCATCGACCAGCATTTCGCGCTGCGAGACGATGTTGGACACATGAATCAGGAGCTTCTTCGAGATCGGCAGAAAAACCAGATTGGCGAGCCCGACGCCATAAATGGTTGCCACGAAGGCCACCGCGATCCCGGCACCGAGCCTGGACGGATCGCTGAGGTTTTCCATAACATGAATCAGGCCCATTACCGCACCGAGGATGCCTATCGTAGGAGAATAGCCACCAGCAGCCTCCCAGATCTTCGCGCTCATCTTCATTCGGGCCTCGGCCGCGCCGATCTCGACCTCGAGGACTTCGCGCAGACGCTCCGGCTCGACTCCATCGACGAGCAACTGCACCCCTCGGCGCATGAACGGATCGGTCAGGTTGGGAATGCGGCCTTCAAGCGCGAGCAAGCCCTCCTTGCGGGCAACCAGGCTCCAGGCCGTGGTCTCTTCGATGAGCCCGGCATGGTCGACGGCAGGTGGAACAAACACCCACCTGCCCATACGCAAACCATCGATGAACACCCGCGACGGGCTCTGCAACATCACCGCGCCCATAGTGCCGCCGACGACAATCAGGAAGGCCGTCGGCTGGATCAGTGACGACACATGCCCGCCTTCCAGCACCTGACCAACCAGGATCGCGGCAAAGCCGAGCATCAATCCAATCAGGCTGATCTTGTCCATTTGACCGGGCTCTTGAGTGTGTCAGCCGGCTTCAGGCCGACGCTTGCTTGGGTGGGCGGCCACGGCGGGGCGAGGTCGTCTTGGTGTCGCCCGTGCCGAACAGGCGGGCACGCAGGCGGGCGACCGACTGTCCGTGCAGCTGACATACCCGCGATTCGGAAACACCCAGCACCTCTCCGATCTCGCGCAGATTGAGCTCCTCGTCATAGTAGAGCGCCATGACCTGCTTCTCGCGCTCCGGCAAGGCCTCGATTGCGCTCACCAAATTCAGGCGCAGGTCGGCATCTTCGAGCAAATCGAGCGGGTTCGAACCCTCCTCGACCAAGTAGCGCTCGAGAAAGTCCTCACCATCGCTACCGCCGAAGTCCTCGATGTACACCAGCTGATGTCCGCGCGCATCTTGCAGCATGGTCTGGTATTCGGCCAGCGGCATGTCGAGCGCCTCGGCCAGCTCGGTTTCACTGGGGGCGCGGCCGTTCTGTTGCTCGAGTTCGTGAATCGCGGCTTCGATGCGGCGCATGTCGCGGCGCAGGCTGCGCGGCAACCAGTCGCTCTCGCGCAGCCCGTCGAGCATCGCGCCGCGAATTCGCTGTACCGCATAGGTCTCGAATTGGGCCCCGAGGCCGTCTTCGAAGCGCCCGATCGCATCCAGCAGCCCGATCATGCCATTCTGAATCATGTCGTCGAGCTGCACGCTCGCCGGCAGCCTGGTCAGCAGGTGACAGGCAAGGCGTTTGACCAGCGGGGCGTAACTTTCGACAAGCTGCGCCTTGTCCAGATTTCCGTCAGCGTCGTACATCCATACCGCCTGAATTTTCTTGCGCCCGGGTCGCGAAACCAACGTCACGCGACTTGGAACGGAACGACATTGTCCCGCAGCGACGCCAGTATTTCCAGACGAATAAGTCAGGGACATCGCATTTACCCCGGCAATCGGGTCCGCATCGCCCCCGAGGCACCCGAAAGTGCCTGGAGACGACGCAGGAATGCGGCTTCGGCGCCGCGCGGCGAGGCCTCTGCGGCCTCGTTGGCCAGCCCGGCGCCAAGCTCGTCGCGTTCGATCTCGCCCAGCCAGGCGACCGGCACACCAATCTGCCTGCGCACCAGTTCGTTCAAACCAGCGAAGAACGCACCCGCTTCGCTTCTGCTCCGCGCGCGCGCCACCGCCAGATGCAACGAGCCGGCGCCGGCTGCGGCCAGCTGGCGAATGGTTTGGTAGGCATCCTTGAAGCCGCTGCGACTCGCTTCCGCAACCACGAGCCGCCGCGGTGCGGCGAAGATGAAGGGCGAGGGATCGGCAGTGGCCCCCACCGTCGAATGAATCAGGACAAAGCCGGCATAACGGTTGATGTGCCGCAGCGCCGATACCAGACGCGCGCGCCGCTCGTCGTCGAGCAGCGGCAACGCCAGCGCAGCGGCCGTCACCGGCACCCGCCCGAGCAAGCCGGGTATCGGCTGGACCAGTTCGAGCGGATCGACGCAGTCGCCGAGCACGCTCAAGAGGTCTCGCCCGGCGGGCAGATCGAAGACGCCGGCAAGGGCATCGTTGCCGGCAGCCTCGTCTAGAATCAGCACCCGCTCGGCCTGCGCGGCAATCCGGTACACGGTCTGAATGGTCGAGCACACCCGGTTGTTGCCGGTCGCATACAAGGCCACCACGGTGGGCGGCGCACGCCGGAAGAGTCTGCGCAATCCGGCTGCCTGGTCTTCGCGGTGGTCGATCATGTCAGCGCTCCGCCGCGGCCATCATCAGGGCTGCTTCATCGGCACGCAGGTGCCAGGGCGAGTCTTCACCATCGCCCTTGAGGGCCCGGTGCAGCAGGTAGCTGCGATTGGGCAGGTGCAGATCTTCCGGCACCCGCTGGCCGTTGGTGACGTAGACGACGTCGAGTTCATGTGCGATCGCCGCCCCGATGGCCGGCGCGAGCGAAGCCGCCTCATCAACTTTGGTGAATACACAGCCGGCGAGGTCCGGCCCCTTGTAGGCGCGGATCACGTCGTCGAGCGTGTCGCCGCGGCAGGTGGCATTGAGCAGCAACAAGCGCCGCACGCTGCCCGCACCAGCGAGCATCGAGGCCTGTTGCGCCACCATGCGGTCGCGCTGGCTCATGCCCACCGTGTCGATCAGCACCATGTGCTTGTTGCGCAGCTCCGAGAGGGTCTGACGCAGTTCTGCACCGTCGCGCACCGGAAAGACCGGCACCCCCAGAATGCGTCCGTAGATTCTGAGCTGTTCCTGCGCACCGATGCGATAGCCGTCGGTCGTGATCAGCGCCAGCTTGTCGGCACCATGGCGCACCACGAAGCGCGCCGCGATCTTGGCCGTCGTGGTGGTCTTGCCTACGCCTGTCGGGCCAACCAGCGCGAACACCCCGCCGCGGTCGATGAGATCGGCATCCGACGACATCGCGCGCAGGTCACGCCCCAGGGCATTGCGCACGCTGGCGCGTGCTTCTTCCAGGCTGGCGTCCTTGCTCACCGTGTCGGCGAGCGACCGCGACAGCGCGCTCGAGAAGCCTGCCTCGAGCAGCTCGCCGACGATCTCGGCCCGCGCAGGTGCGGTCCGGCGCACCTCGCCCCAGGCGAAACCCGCGAGCTGTCGC
>JAEUNS010000201.1 GCA_016790005.1 Zoogloeaceae bacterium | reverse complement strand
GCAAACACGCCGACCAGATCGTAGGCACCCGAATCGAGCTCGAAATCCTGTGTCGCCAGCGCCTGCCCGCTCCGCTCATACTTCATCAGGTAGGGCAAGCGGCTTTTCTGGCACTTGCCCGACACGATCACGAAGTCTTCATCGACGGCCGCCGCCTGGGCGATGGACTCGATCTTCTTCATCACCGAGTCATCGACCTTGGCGAGATTGACCTTGCTCGGTTCACCGATACCAATGCTGCGGCTCTGTGAGCTTACCGACGCACTGATCCAGTCGATGAACTTGCGAAAATCGTTGGCGGTCGCCGTCTCGATCCGCAGCACGTTGGACGTCGCCTCGGATAGCCGCTCGAGTGCCGCATGCGAACCGATGCCAACCACCACCAGATTGACCCTGGACGCATAGTCGCGCATCCAGCGCGCGAGCGGCGGGCCGAGCTCGTCGGTGCTCTTGCCGTCCGTCATCAGGAACACCAGCGGCTTGAAGTCGCCCTTGCGCTCGGCGCTCGAACGATGGACGTTCGCATCGATCTCGCCCATCAGATGTTCGAGTGCAGCGCCAATCGAGGTGCCCGAACCCAGCGGCAAACGCGGCGGATAGAACGACGCAAGCTCGACCAGCGGGGTCAGCGTTTTGGCCCTGCCGGCAAAGGCAATAACCGAGAGATACGCGGTCTCGAGCGCATACGGATCGGTACGCAGGGTCTGGATCAGACGCTCCATACCCTCCTGCAGGCTACGAAGATTGTCCCCGGCCATGCTCTCGGAGACATCGATGACGAGAAAGACCGGCAAGCGCCGCATACGACCCCCTGTTCAGAGCACCACGTTGATTTCGGGCGGTGGCGGCGGCAGTGCAACCGAGCTGCCGGCACCGCGGCTTTGACTGTCCTTCGAGACCGTTTCCGAAACCCACTGAAAGAATTTGCCAAAGCTCGCGGCATCCATGGTGTCGAGGCTCACCACATGCTCGGTGAGGCGCTTGAGCTGGGTCGGGTCGGCCTTGGGACCGGCTGCGCACGCCACCACGGTTGCGAATCCGGCCGCCTTGACCCTTGGAATGACCTCGGTGTAAGCGAGCGTATCGGTGGGCTTGCCGTCGGTCAGAACAACCAGCATCGGCTTCCAGTCGCCCTTCACCGTGTCGGTGGACTTGCGCACATCGTTTGCGACCTGATCGCAGATGTGCTCGAGCGCCTCGCCCAGCAGCGTGGCGCCCGACCGTGGGCAGGTGATCTCGGGCAGAATCACATCAACCACAGCCGTCATCGGGAGAACCACCTTGATGGAAGAGTCGAAGGTCGTGATCGAGATATGCACGCTGTCGAGCGCATAAGGATTGGTCCGGAGCGAACCGAGCAAGGCCTGCAGGCCCGCGTTGACGGCGACGATGGGCTCACCGTTCATCGAACCCGAGGTGTCGATGCAGAGATAGGTCAGCAGCCTGCGGCTCATGAAGTCTCCTTGAACAGTTTCAGATACACGATGCTCGATGGGTCCGAGCATCGCACAATTCCCCTTCGCCAATTCGCAATTATGCTCACTTCTCGCGCCATAACATGAAAGTCGCCGTGGCGCCTCAATAGGCTTCCATCGGCCGCGCGCGGGAGAGTGATTGCGGGCGCGGAAACCGTCAGGGGGCTTTCGAGATTCGGGGTGGTCAGCCGCCATGACAGTTGGCCGTGGCGGTGTCCGGGCGATCTTGCCTTGATTGCCGGCCGGTAGATTCGAGCGGGGCATGGCGTACCCCGCCTGGACATCAGGTCCGCGCCTTGCCGGAAACCAGCCAGTAGCTGATGCCCAGCGCAAGCACCACCGCGCCGATACCGTAAAGATACTCGGGCGTAAGCGTTTCGGTATCCAGCACGATGACCTTGCGCGCAATCGCCATCAAGGCCGTCGCGAGCACCAGTTTCACATGAATGACATCGTCACGCAGATAGAGCGTGATGTTCGCAAAGATCTCGATGGCAATCAGTACCGCCAGAAACGCGGCAAAGACCGCGAAGATATCATTCAGGTCGAGCAGCATGATGGGCGGGCTGGAGAGCTTCTGGTACAACACCAGGCCCACGTCTGCAACACACCACAGGATCACCAACATCATCAGCACGGCGAGCACTCGGATCGCCTGGCGTATCACTCTGTTGAGTGAGGCCACCAGCCAGTCCTCATGCTCGGTTTCAAGGTGCCCCTCCCCTGCGCGAGGATCATGTTTCATGTGCACTTTCCAAAAGTGATTATGAACAGGCCCTCCCAGCAGCGGCCTGGCCATGCGACCTTCCCAGCTTTATCGGCCACCGGCCTCCTCTTCCCCAGCGGTCGATCGCACGCGCCAGCAAGTCAAGCTCGCCTTCGCTAAGATGACCATCGGCACTGGTCAGGTCGAGCATGATGCTCAGCATCTCACTCTGACAATCCGGATCGACGACCTCGTCGAGCAGGGCGTCGATGGTTTCGGCTGACAGACGAAAATTCAAGGCATCGAAGTAGTCCGTGCCGACCACTACATCCTCGTAAAAGTCCTGCATTACCTCATCGAAGGTAGCCGGTCGAATGCCGAGGCGATCCAGAACTTTCGTCCTGGCAATCCAGTCGATCTCAGACTTGTCGAAAGCACCGTCAGAGAGCACGGCAAGAGATAGTACACGCGCCACGGCATGAGCGCTATCGGGTTCGTAGTGACGCATCTTGGCTTCTCCGGTAGTTGAACGATTAACCTGGAGGCAAGTCTAGCGTCTTCGTATTACTCAATAAAATCGTATTTAATGTAATTAAAAGTCGATTTTTTCGATCTACGATACGCCCATGCGAACACTCAACTACAAGCATTTACGATACTTCTGGATGGTTTCAAAATCAGGCAGCATAGCGCGCGCAAGCGAACAGCTACACCTGACACCTCACGCGATCAGCGGCCAACTGTCGCAGTTCGAGGATGCGCTTGGGGTTGTGCTGTTCGACCGCAAGGGGCGCAGGCTGGCGCTGACCGATGTAGGCAAGAAGCTGCTGCTCTACGCAGACAGCATCTTCGCGCTTGGGGACGATGCACTGGCGATGCTGCAGAACCCCACCGAGCAGAGCCCACAGCGCCTGATCATCGGCATCGCCGATTCGGTTCCCAAATCGGTCGCCTCGCGTTTGCTCAAGCCCACCCTGCACCAATCGAACGCCATCAAGCTGATCTGCCACGAAGGGCGCCTCGCCTCGCTGATGGCAGATCTGGCCATCCACCGCCTGGATGCCGTAATCGCCGACCGCCCGATGCCGCCGAACGTATCGGTGCGGGCGTTCAGCCACCTGCTGGGCGAGAGTCCGTTGTCGCTCTTCGGCGCCCCCCGGTTGCTCAAGCGGCTAACGGGCTCGTTTCCCGCGCTGCTCGATGGGGCACCTTTTCTGATGCCGGGGGAAGATGTCGCGTTCCGGACCGGGCTGGTGCAGTGGCTCGCAGCCAACCGGCTGGCACCGAGGGTGGTCGCCGAGTTCGACGACCTCGCGCTGCTGAAGGCCTTCGGGCAGGAAGGCGAAGGCCTGTTCGTTGCACCGAGCGCAATCGCCGCCTTCATCTGCGATCAATACAAGGTCGAGTGGCTGGGGGAACTGCCCGATGTGAGCGAACAGCTGTACCTGATCACCACGGCGAGGCGCCTGACCCATCCGGCCATGATTGACATGACCCGCGTGGCGCGCGAGGAGATCTTTCCCAGTGCAGGAGGCGCATCACCGAGCACCACAAAGGGGCACATTCCGGACTGATTCCTTTCGTGAGCAGCGTCGATGAATGCTCCGCACCCGGCAAAACGGCCGTCGCCGCGGGGGTTCTATCCATCTCTGCAAAAACCCCCTAAACTGCCGGCGGCAGTCGAGGTACAACGCCGGTTCCGCTTGGCGCAACCCTCACCCACACTGTCGTGCGCGAATGCGAAAGCCCCATGTCTTACATTGGCGCCGGGTGGGCTTGTACCGCTTCGGCTTTCATTGCACGCCATGTGCCGGGCACTGAGTACACATCGATCGTTTTTTTGATGAGAGGAGAACTACGCAATGGCAATCAGTCTTCAGAAAGGTGGCAACGTCAACTTGAGCAAAACCGCTCCGACCATGAGCAAGATGATCGTGGGCCTCGGTTGGGATGTACGCGCCACCGACGGCGCCGCGTTCGATCTCGATGCAAGCGCCTTCATGCTGAGCAGCTCGGGCAAGGTCCGCAGCGACAAAGATTTCATCTTCTACAACCAGCCGAAATCCGATGAAGGCTCGGTCGAGTATGGCGGCGACAACAAGACCGGCACCGGTGAGGGCGATGACGAGACGGTCATCGTTGAACTGTCCAAAGTTCCGGCCGATGTCGAAAAGATCGCAGTCTGCGTCACCATCCACGAGGCCGAAACCCGTCGCCAGAACTTCGGCATGGTGTCTGCTGCCTATGTGCGCTGTGTGGACGCAGCCGGCAACACCGAGATCGCCAAGTACGACCTGTCGGAAGACGCCTCGATCGAGACGGCGATGATCTTTGGTGAAATCTACCGCAGCGGCGGCGACTGGAAGTTCAAGGCCATCGGTCAGGGCTTCCAGGGTGGCCTCGCACCGCTGGCCAAGAACTTCGGCGTAAATGTCTGACGCCGTCTGACGCACGCGCAATATGGCGCCCGCCCCGGCGGGCGCTTTCAGAAACTGGCGGGAAGACGCATCGTTCCCGACTCGGAAAAGCGCATTCCGCCGAGCACGCCACCGCCAAACCGGCCACGCATTGCGAAGGGCAGTTCGGCAGTGCCCGTTCCATCGATTACGCCCAATGCCTGGCGCATCATGCTCAGCGCCGATACCGATACCGGAACGGTAACGACCGCCTCGCCATAGCGCGGCACACTGCCCTTGCTGTCGCTCACACCCGTGGCAAACGGCTTGCCATTCAGATCGAGTTCGAGCGCGATGCCATCGAAGTCGATCGCGACGTCATTCGGGTTTTGGACCCTGAGCTTGACCGCAAAGCGCACCTCCATTCCCTGACCCGCCACCGGTTCAATGCCCACCACATTGACGCGAACCGGATCGCGCTGAGCGAGACTCGCGCAGCCTACCGCCAGCAACAGCACGATCGCTGCAACTGCGAACAACAACATCGTCCTGAGGCTTGCGCCATGCAGATATCGAAGCACGATGGAATACCTCTTTTGTTGGGCAAGCCCATTCTACCCGCAGCGCTCCAGCGCGAGCACACGCTAACATTGCCCGCGACGGCATTTTCGAGCACCATCCGTCCCTCCGGTCGATTGTCCCGGATCGACCTTTCAACCCGTCGGCTCGCGGATGTGCGAATTGCGCACCCATCCCGACTAAAACTAAACTGTGACTAGCAAGCGCATGTATCTAAACATTATTGGTCTACTCGTCGGGACCGTTTTCTTTGCCTTTTCCCTGACACCTTCACTGCTGCCGCGCCCCTTTTTCATACAGGGCATTCTCTCCGGCCTGTCATTCTCGGCTGGCTACGGGCTTGGCGTTGCAGCCGTAGCGCTCTGGAATTATCTGCAATTGCCGGTGTGGCGCATGCGCACTGCGATCATCGTCAAGTCCATCGCGGCGCTGCTATGCCTTTTCGTCGCGGTGAGCTTTCTGTGGCAAGCGACCAATTGGCAAAACTCGCTGCGCGAGATGATGGGCATGGAAGAGTCTGCCGGCCTGCAGCCGTTCATGCTCGGCTTGATCTCGGTATTGCTGTTTGTGGTGTTGCTCGCGCTGGCGCGCATATTTCGTTGGGTCTTTAGGGCGATGTCGGTTCGAATGGCGCGTTTCGTGCCGCCGCGAATATCCCATCTGGTGGGCATTGTCGCGGCGGTCGCCCTGTTCTGGTCGGTGATCGACGGCGTATTGCTGAGCAGCCTGCTGCGCGTGGCCGATCGCTCATTCCAGCAACTCGACGCGCTGATCCAGGACGACCTGCCTCGCCCTGTCCATGCCGATCAGACCGGTAGCGACGCATCGCTGATCAAGTGGGAGGAGCTCGGTCGCCAAGGCCGCAGCTTCGTTGCCGGCGGCCCCACCGCCGACGACCTCAGCCGCTTCTTTGGCAGCCCGACGCCCGCTCCGATTAGGGTGTACGTGGGCCTCAATTCCGCCGAGACACCCGAGCAACGGGCACGCCTCGCGCTCGACGAACTGAAACGGGTCGGTGGCTTCGAACGCTCGATACTGGTTCTGGCCACCCCCACCGGCACAGGCTGGATAGACGCATCCGGCCAGGATCCAGTCGAGTATCTTCATCGCGGTGACATTGCCACGGTAGCGGCACAGTACTCGTACTTGAACAGCCCGCTGGCACTGCTTACCGAAGGCGCCTATGGCGCCGAAATGGCGCGCATCCTGTTCGCGGAAGTCTATGGCCATTGGCGCACCCTGCCCCGCGATGCCCGACCACGCCTTTATCTGAACGGATTGAGCCTGGGCTCACTGAATTCCGATCGCTCCTTCGATCTCTACGACATCATCGAAGACCCGTTCAATGGCGCACTTTGGAGCGGCCCGCCATTCCGTAACGACACCTGGCGACGCATGACAGAAGAACGCGACCCAGGCTCACCTGCATGGCTGCCCAGATTCCGCGGCGGGTCTGCGGTGCGCTTCATGAATCAGGACGGTGGGCTCAACGTGGGCGACGCCCCGTGGGGCAGCTTTCGGATCGCCTTCCTGCAATATGCCAGCGATCCGATTACATTCTTCAGCCCGCAAACCGCCTGGCGCGAGCCCGATTGGATGCGCGAGCCGCGCGGCCCCGACGTGTCGCCGGACCTGCGCTGGTTTCCGCTCGTGACAATGCTGCAACTGGTTGCCGACATGGTGGTCGGCGTCACCCCGCCGGGTTTCGGTCACGAGTTTGCACCTGCACACTATATCGATGCCTGGCTGGCCCTGACCGAACCCTCGGGCTGGAGTGAGGCCGAGGTGGCACGCCTGAAGGCCGAGTTCGAATGACGAACCAAATCGACATGCGAACACCCTGATTTCAATCGGGGTGAAGGCACCCCGAGCCACGTCCGGGATGCGCCGGGAACCATCACCCCGTCAGAGGTAGCCCAGCCGCCCCGGTAGCCACAAGGCAATCTGTGGAAACACGATCATTGCGGCCAGGCCCGTACCCATCGCCAGCACCAGCCAGATCACCCAGCGAAACGTCTCCTCCATGCCAATGCCGGCGATGCGCGATGTGATCATCAGCGAAATCGCCATCGGCGGCGTGAACTGACCGATGGCCAGGTTGATCGTCATCATCACCCCGAACCACACCAGATCCCAACCCATCGCCACCGCAATCGGTATCAACAGTGGCAGCAGAATCAGGAAGATCGACACCGCATCCAGAAACATGCCCGCAACCAGCAGCAACAGGTTGATCGACAGCAACATCAGCCACTCGCTCGAGTGCATGCCGACCAGGGCCTTGGCCGCAACGTCGAAAATACCCAGGGTATTGCCGGCCCAGGCGAATACCGAGGCCACACCGATGATCATCAACACCACCGCCGACAGCTCGCCGGACTCGATCAACAGGCGAAACAGATCCTTCAACCCGATGCTGCGGTAGATCACCATCCCGACGAATACGCCATAAGCCACGGCCACGACGGCAGCCTCGGTGGGTGTGAATAGCCCGGTACGCAGGCCACCGAGGATGATCACCGGTGCCAGCAGACCCCATACGGCATCGATGAAGCTCCTGCCCAGCGGCGGGCGCACGGCCTTGTGATCGCGGCCGAAGCCATACTTTCGGCTGATGATCACAGCAGGCGCCAGCAGGCACAGCGCGGCCAAGATGCCCGGAAACAGACCGGCGGCAAACAGCGCCGGCACAGTGGCGGCCGGCACCATGACGCTATACACGATGAAGGCCACCGAGGGCGGAATCACGATCGCGGTCGAACCCGCAGCGGCAATCAGGGCTGCAGAAAAGCCCTTGGGATAGCCACGCGCGATCATAGACGGCAGCATTACCGCAGCCACCGCCGCCGCATCCGCCGGCCCCGAGCCCGAGATGCCGCCGAGCAGCATCGACACCAGCACCGCCACCACCGCCAGCGAGCCCGTCCACTCGCCGACCATCGCGGTGACGAAACGTACCAGACGATGAGCCACACCGGAGCGTTCGAAGATCATGCCGGCGAGGATGAACATCGGAATCGCCAGCAGGGGATACTTGGCAATGCCGGCATAGATATTGGTTGGAACGGCAAGCTGGTCGAAACCGGCCATCGCCAGCGCCGCGATGCTGGCCACGCCAAGGCCCACCGCGAGCGGCAAACCGGCAAGCAAGGCCAGCAAGAAGAGCACTACCAGCGTTGTGCCGATCATTTGCGCCTCCGCAGGCGGGTATGGGCCAGGCGCAGCACGATCAGTATTGCCAGCGT
>JAEUNS010000173.1 GCA_016790005.1 Zoogloeaceae bacterium | reverse complement strand
CTGGCCGCCCGAGAACTCATGCGGAAACTTGCGCCCGTCGGCCGGTGACATGCCCACCTGGGTGAGCAGGGCCGCCACCTTGGCCTGAATCGCGTCGTCGTCACTGAGCAGCCGGAAAACCCTGATCGGCTCGGCAATGATCCGGTCCACCCGCCAGCGTGGATTGAGGCTGGCATAGGGGTCCTGGAAGATCATCTGAAAGCGCCGCCGCAGGGCCTGCATCTCGGCGCCGGAGCGGATCTGGCTGACATCCTGGCCGTCGAACACGATGCGGCCCGCGGTGGACTCATACAGCCCGACGATCAGGCGCGCGACGGTTGATTTGCCGCAGCCCGACTCGCCGACCAGCGCAAAGGTTTCGCCGCGTGCGATCTCGAACGAGACGCCGTCAACCGCCTTGAGAACGCGGCGCGGCTGGCGTTCGAGCAGACGGTTGAGGAAGGGCTTCGAGACGTCGAACGCGCATTTGAGGTTCTCGATCTGCAAAAGCATTTCGGCCTTCGGCTGCTCGCCGGCCCAATTTGGATTGGCGGCGCTCATCGCGCTTCTCCGTTGCCCGATCCGGGGGCATAAAGCCAGCAGGCTGCGCGGGTTTCGCCCGCGCCGAGGAGCTCTGGCCGGTCGCGGCGACAGCGCTCGAACACGTCGCCGCAGCGCGGGTTGAACGCACAGCCGGGCGGGATCGCGTTGAGCCGCGGCATCGCGCCGTCGATCTGCACCAGGCGCTTGATGTCGGCGCCCAGCACCGGGATCGAGCCCATCAGCCCGCGGGTGTAGGGATGTTGCGGCGTCTGCACCACCGCTCGCACCGGGCCGATCTCGGCCAGGCGCCCGGCATACATCACCGCGACCCGGTCTGCGGTCTCGGCGATCACCCCCATGTCGTGGGTGACCAGCATCACCGCGGTGTCGTGCTCGCGACACAGGCGCTTGAGCAGGGTGATGATCTGGGCCTGCACCGACACGTCGAGCGCGGTGGTGGGTTCGTCGGCGATGATGAGTTCCGGCCGGGCGCACAGTGCCAGCGCGATCACCACCCGCTGGCGCATGCCGCCCGAGAACTGGTGGGGGTAATGGTCGATGCGTTCGGCCGGCGCAGGGATGCCGACCTCGTCGAGCAGCGCGATCGCGCGCTTGCGCGCCCCGGCCTCGTCCACGTCCAGATGGGTCAGGATGGTTTCGCCCAGTTGCTGGCCAATGGTCAGCAATGGGTTGAGGCTGGTGAGCGGGTCCTGAAAGATCATCGCGATGCGCCGGCCGCGAATCCGGCGCATCTTGTCTGGGGGCAGGTTATGGATGGGTTCGCCATGCAGCAGGATCTCGCCCGCGGCGATGCGCCCGGGGGGTTCGAGCAGGCCGATGATCGCCGCGCCGGTGAGCGACTTGCCCGCGCCCGATTCACCCACCACGCCCAGCACTTCGCCGCGGGCGATGTCGAATGAGACGTCGTCGATGGCGACCAGGGTGCCGCGTCGGGTCGGAAACTCGATGCGCAGCTTGCGTACAGATAGTAATGGGGCTTGGGCTTTGTCGGTCATCGCAGCTTGGGATTGAGGGCGTCGCGCAGCCAGTCGCCGAGCAGGTTGACCGCCAACGCCAGCACCAGCAGGGTGAGTCCGGGGAACAGCACGATCCACCACTCGCCCGAAAACAGAAAGTCCTGCCCGACCCGGATCAGGGTGCCGAGGCTCGGCTGGGTGGGCGGCACGCCGACGCCCAGAAACGACAGCGTCGATTCGAGAATGATCGCCAGTGCCAGGCCGATAGTGGCGATCACCAGCACCGGGCCCATCACGTTGGGCAGGATGTGGCGCAGCAGGATCACCGGTGCCGGCACGCCGATCACGCGTGCTGCCTGCACGTATTCCTTGTTTTTCTCGGCCAGGGTCGAGCTGCGCACCGTGCGCGCGTATTGAACCCAGTCGGACAGGCCGATCGCCGCGATCAGGACATAGATCGCGACCTTGTCCTGCACGCCAGGCGGCACGATACCCTTGAACACGCCGAAGATCAGCAGTGCGATCAGGATCGCGGGGAAGCTCAGCTGCACATCGGCGATGCGCATGATCAGGCTGTCGACCCAGCCGCCGACATAACCCGAGATCAGCCCCAGGCTGATACCCAGCACCGCCGCGAATCCGACCGCGGCAAAGCCAACCAGCAGCGACACCCGTGAGCCGTAGAGAATGGCCGAAAAGATGTCGCGCCCCTGCGCGTCGGTGCCCAGCCAGAACACATTGCCGGTAAAGGCGTTGGGCGCCATCGGCGGGGTGAAGCCTTCCATCAGGTTGAGGGTGGCCGGGTCGAAGGGGTTCTGCGGAGAGATCAGCGGCGCACACAACGCGGCAATGAAGATCACCAGCGTCACCACGGCCGCAACCACCGTCACCGGCGAACGGACGAAGCTGTAGAACAGATCGTTGTCGGCGATCCGCGCAAACAGGGAGGGCGTCTTGACGCTGTTCGATGCGTTCACGATAGGTTCCTGTTTACGCGCCACGTCCGCTGCGTTTCACACGCAGGCGCGGATCGACTGCGAAGTAAAGGAGATCGACGATCAGGTTGATGATCACGAAGATCAGCGCGATCAACACCAGATAGGCGGCCATCACCGGCACGTCCACGAACTGCACCGCGGTGATGAACAGCAGGCCCACGCCGGGCCACTGGAACACCGTCTCGGTGATGATCGCAAACGCGATGATCGAGCCGATCTGCAGGCCGGTAATGGTGATCACCGGCAGCAGGGTGTTCTTGAGCGCATGCCGAAAGTGCACGCTGCGGTCCGACAGGCCTCTGGCGCGCGCGAACTTGATGTAGTCGGTGCGCAGCACCTCGAGCATCTCGGCCCGCACCAGGCGCATGATCAGCGTGAGCTGGTACAGCCCCAGCGTGATCGCGGGCATGATCAGCGACTTGAGGCCGCTCTCGGTCAAGAGCCCGGTGCTCCACCAGCCGAGCCGCACCACCTCGCCGCGCCCAAAGGCCGGCAGCACCTGCAACTGCACCGCGAA
>JAEUNS010000169.1 GCA_016790005.1 Zoogloeaceae bacterium | reverse complement strand
CGCATGGGCGCACCGGTGGTTGTCGCCAAGGGGCGCGGAGAGCTCGCGCTCAAGATTCGCGAGATCGCGCGCGAGCACAAGGTGCCGCTGCTCGAGGCACCGCCGTTGGCACGTGCCCTCTATGCCCATTGCGAGCTCGAGTCCACGGTGCCGGCCGCGCTCTACCGCGCGGTGGCCGAGGTGATGGCCTACGTGTACCAGTTGAATCACTGGCTCTCCCACGGTGGAACGCCGCCGACCACGCCCGAGGGACTTGCAGTGCCCGAAGGCCTCGACCCCGGAGCACCCGAGTGATTTGCGCGAGCGGCAAGACTGACGAGGTTTTCGAATGTTCGAATCGCTGAACCTGCGGGCGTTGATGACGCCCACGAACATGCGCATGCTGGGCGCGCCCATCTTCATCATCATGATTCTGTCGATGATGGTGTTGCCACTTCCGCCATTTGCGCTCGATCTGTTCTTCACCTTCAACATCGCGATCTCGGTCTTGGTGATGCTGGTTGCGATGTATACCCGCAAGCCACTGGATTTCTCGGTTTTTCCGACCGTGCTACTGGTCACCACGCTGATGCGGCTGGCGCTCAACGTTGCCTCGACCCGAATCGTGCTGCTGGAGGGCCATACCGGCCCCGATGCGGCCGGCAAGGTGATCGAAGCCTTCGGCCACTTCCTGGTCGGCGGCAATACCGCGATCGGCTTGGTGGTGTTCGTGATTCTGGTGTTGATCAACTTCATGGTGGTTACAAAGGGCGCTGGGCGCATTGCCGAAGTGAGCGCCCGCTTCACCCTAGATGCGATGCCGGGTAAGCAGATGGCGATCGATGCCGACCTGAACGCCGGCCTCATCGACGAGAACGAGGCCAAACGCCGGCGCAAAGAGGTGTCGCAAGAGGCGGACTTCTTCGGCGCGATGGACGGTGCGTCGAAGTTCGTGCGGGGTGACGCCGTGGCGGGCATCCTGATCCTGCTGATCAACATCATTGGCGGTCTGATAGTGGGTATCGCGCAGCACGACATGCCGATGGTCGAGGCACTCGAAACCTATACCTTGCTCACCATCGGTGACGGTCTGGTGGCCCAGATTCCGGCACTCATCATCTCGGTCGCGGCGGGCCTGGTGGTGTCGCGGGTGGGCGACGATGGCGACATGGGCAGCCTGGTGATCAACCAGGTGTTCTCGAACCCGCAGGTGTTGATGCTTACCGCGGCCATCATAGGCGTGCTCGGCCTGATTCCGGGCATGCCCAACCTGGTATTCCTGCTGATTGCGAGTGGTCTCGGATGGATGGCATGGTCGCGGACGCTGGCTACCCAGCGTGAGGCGGCGGCACAAGCCGAGGCGGCACCACCGGTGGCCGTTGCCGCTGCGGGGCAAACCGAGAATATCGAAGCCAGCTGGAACGATGTCCAACCGGTGGATGTGCTCGGGCTGGAGGTTGGCTACCGCCTTATTCCGATGGTGGACAAGAGCCAGGATGGCGAACTGCTGAAGCGCATCCGCGGGTTGCGCAAGAAGTTTGCCCAGGATGTTGGCTTTCTGGCGGCGCCGGTTCACATTCGCGACAACCTGGAGCTGCGCCCGAACGTCTATCGAATCACCCTCAAGGGCGTCGAGATCGGCACCGGCGAGGCCTATCCTGGCCAGTTTCTGGCGATCAATCCCGGACGTGTCACCGGGCCGATGACCGGTCGCGAAACCCGCGACCCGGCCTTCGACCTGCCAGCCTACTGGATCGATTCGAGCCAGCGCGAGCAGGCGCACGGGCTGGGCTATACGGTTGTGGATGCGAGCACGGTGGTCGCGACCCACCTCAATCACCTGATTCTCAGCCATGCCGCCGAGCTGCTCGGCCGGCAAGAAACCCAGGCGCTGCTTGACCATATCGGCAAGGAAAGCCCCAAGCTGATCGAGGAACTGGTACCGGCCACGCTGCAGGTGAGCGTGGTACAGCGGGTGCTGCAGTATCTGCTCGACGAGGGTGTGAACATTCGCGACATGCGCACGATCATCGAGATTCTGGCCGAGCATGCTTCCCGCACCCAGGACCCGATGGAGCTCACTTCGCGGGTGCGCCAGGGGCTGGGCAGGGCGATCATGCAGAGCCTGTTTCCGGGCAACAGCGAGATTCAGGTGCTTGCGCTGGAACCCACGCTGGAGCGCATCCTGATTCAGGCGATGGGCTCGGGTGGGGGCGAGGGCGGCGCGATCGAACCGAGCCTGGCCGACGGACTGCTGCGCCAGACCGCCGAGGCGGCCCAGCGTCAGGAGGACATCGGTCTGCCGCCGGTGCTGCTGGTGCCGCCACAGCTGCGCTGGTTGCTGTCGCGCTTTTTGCGCCGCAGCGTGCCGTCTCTCAAGGTCATCGCCAATTCGGAGGTGCCCGAATCGCGGACGATTCGCGTCAGCGCGATGGTTGGTGGGGCGGGTTAGCAGGGTTTTGCACGGGCTTGGGCGGGGCTGAATTGAGCGAGGTAAACCCGTTTATTCGGCGCTATCGGTGTTCGGGCCGGATCGCATAATGACTCCAGGCTGCGCGAAAAGTGTGGCCGTCGGGAGAGTCGGTATGAACGTCAAACGCTACTTTGCAAAAACCGCTCGCGATGCGCTTCGCGAGCTGAAGGCCGAGCTCGGCGCGGATGCGATCGTGCTCTCCAATCGCGCGATGGATGGCGGAGTCGAGATTCTGGCGTTGCCGGCCGAAGCGGTGGGTGCATTGCAGACCACGACCGCTACCAGCCGCAATACTCAGACGCCGACACGTGCCGTTGCGCCTGCGCCCGCACCCGTCGCGCGCGGCGATGATTCCGACGATTATCGGGTGAGCCTGTCTTCACGCCGGATTGGCAACGGTGCCAATTCAGCGATGCAGGCGGCGGAGCGCGAACCCAGGCCGGCCCCGGCGGTGGTGCGGCCCTTCGATCCACCGCGGGTCGAAACCGCCGATTACCTGATGCGGCGCAGTGCCTACCCGGAAAGCATCCAGATTTCGAGCGATTTGCGACGTGTGCCAGCCTCGCCGACGCCGGTCATGCAGGCGAGTGCGGCATCGCCAGCCATGGATGAGAGCCCCGACATGCAGTCGGGCGCAGTGCGCGGTTTCGGTAATCCGGTCGACGACGAACGCATCCGCACCCTGCAGGACACCAATCGCAAGCTCATGGAAGAGCTCTCCGGCATTCGCGGCATGATCGAGCGACAGCT
>JAEUNS010000149.1 GCA_016790005.1 Zoogloeaceae bacterium | reverse complement strand
CCCCTCGTGCCCTGCCTCGGGAGCGGGCAGCATGGCTGGCTGCGATTCGATGGCGCTGATCAGACCATCGGCCCAGTGCACGGTGAACAAGCCTGCGCGACTGCGCAGGCGGGCATTGACGATGTGTGTCATTCGGGTTTCCTTTTTTCGAGGGTATGACCCGAGAGCCGCCAGATCATCAGCGCCACGGCGATGTTCAAGCGGTGCTGCGGGTCATCGAAGTCAAGACCGGTCAGGGTCTGTATTTGTCGCATGCGGTGGTTCAGTGTGTTGCGGTGCGCGCCCAGCTGCTCGGCTGCCGCCGTCAGGTTGCCATTGACCTGCGTCCAGGCCTCCAGCGTCTGGGTCAGCACCGCATGGTGGGCCTTGTCGTGTTGCAGAAGCGGGCCCAGCGTGGCGTGCACAAAGCGGTCAAGCAGGTTGCGGTCGCGTATTGCCAGCAGCAACTCGAGCACCCCCAGCTCTTCGAAGCAGCACAGCCCCAGGCGCTCGGGCAAGCACCGGGCGACCATCAGCGCCTGGCGGGCCTGCCCGAGTCCGCGCGCCAGGTCGGTGGGCCGGGGGCAGACCGCACTCAGCCCGGCAAACACCCGCAGCGGCGTCTGACCGTCATTGAGCGCTTTCAGCAAGCGTTCGACGGCCGCGCGATTACGGGCAGAAGCATCTACCTCAGACTCACCTTCTGCCGCAACCCACGGCAGCAGCGCGATCCATTGCTCGGCCTGGCTCACGATGGGCAGTGGCTGGCCGAGCGCATTCAAGGCGCGATTCAGCTGCTCAAGCATCCGCTGGCCGAAAGACTGCATCCGGGTTTCAGCCAGCGCCGGGGCAGACGCCTGATACAGCGCTGCGCTGCCGCCCGCTTGCACCACCACCACCTGGCGCGGCTGGCTCAGATCGATGTCCAGGCTGGCTGCACGGTGGCCAAGCACGTCGGCATCGGCCAGGCTGCCGTCGAGCAGTTGCTCCACAAGCTGCTGGCGCGAACTGCCGAGCATCTGCGCCTGCACCAGCGCCGTGCCGATCGCTTCAGTCACCACGACCAAGGGCAGCTCGTAGGCCTGCTCGATCAGCGGCACACCCAGGCGGTCGGCCTCGGCGAGCACGCGCGGGGGAATGTCGCGGATGTAGAGCGGACCGGTGAGGATGACCAGACCGGCACAGCGCCGCTCGTGCGCGTCGCGAACCAGTTGCAGCAGATTGGCCTCGTCACGCGGCTGGTTGATGCCGGTGACGAACACGAGTTCGCCACCCAGCACCCAGTCCGCAATCGACTCGTTTTCCACGACGTAGGGCCACCGCACCGTATGCTGCTCACCTGCCTGTCCGGCCCGCAGGCGCAAGGCCTGGAGCCGGGGCAGGAGCAGCACATCGCGCACGCTCAGGCTCATGCGTCCACAGCGCTCAGTTGCTGACGTTGCACGCGCACCCGTTGCAACTCGAACAACAGCACGTAGCTGAGCGCAGCCACACCAATGCCGACCAGCGGCGCCACCCAGGGCGAGAACCAGGCAGACAGGGCACCAAGGGTGTAGGCACTCAGGCCGATCCAGTTGAAACGTGGCAGCGACGTGCTGGCGAGTAGCGGGTACCGACCCTTGTGGCCATGGAAGAAGTCGGCCACGATCACGCCGCCGATCGGGGGGATGACCGAACCCAGCAGGATCAGGAAGGGAATCAGCATGTCGTACATTCCACCAATCGCGAGCAGCGTGCCGACGCCCGCGCCGATGAGGGTGATCGTGCCACGGCGCTCCTGGCGGACGAGATTGCAGCCGGCTGCAGCGAAGTTGTAAATGGTGTTGTCCTGGGTCGTCCAGATGTTGAGAAAGAGCATCACCACTGCCGCGATCGACAAGCCCTGCAACACCATGACTGCGATGATGTCGGGCTGCTGATAGACCATGGCGCCGTAGGCACCGACCAGGATCATCAGCCCGTTGCCGATGAAGAAGCCGATCAGGCTGGAGAGTACAGCGGTCTTGCCGTCGCGTGCAAAGCGGGTCCAGTTGGTGGCCTGGGTGGCGCCGCTGACAAAAGTGCCGAACACCAGCGTGATGGCCATATGCCAGCTCATGCTCTCGGTGGGCTCGATGGCGAGCAGGCCCTCGAGACCGCCTACATCGCGGGTCGCGATCCACAATGACCACAGCAGTAGCCCGAGCATGGCAGGGACCGCCACGCGCGACAGCAGGTCGAGGCCCCTGTATCCGACGAATGCGGTCAGGCTGAAGCCGAAACCGAACAGCACCATCAACGGTATCGTCCAGCCCTGGGACAAGCCCAGCATCTGCACCAGGACCAGCGCGATGGTGGCGGTTCCCCACGCGTACCAGCCAATCTGGGTAAAGCCGAGCAGGAAATCAGAGAGCTTGCTGCCGGTTTCGCCAAAGCAGAAGCGGCCCATCAGCACCGAGTTGAGACCGCTTCGGCAGGCGATGTAGCCCAGAACCGCCGCGTAAAGGCCGAGGAGCAGGTTGCCGACGATGCTGGCCCAGATCAGGGTCTTGAAGTCGAAGGCCATCCCCATCTTTCCGCCGGCGAACATGGTCGCGGTAAAGAACGTGAAACCAAACAACAGTATGGAGGTTGAGAACAAACCCTTGCGAGCGCCGGCTGGCACCTCGCTGAGGGGGTAATCTTGATCGAGGCTGGGCTCTTGGGCCATGAAAGTGACTCCGGTAGGGTTGATCTACCCCATCTTTCGCAAGCCTCGTGCCATGCGTAAAGCCGGTTTCAAACATGCTCGAACAGGTCAGTCGGAATATTGGGTGCTGTGCAAGGTGCACAAGCCTGGGCCCATGCGCTTGATCGGCTGGCACCATGCACGAGCATCAGCGCCCGCTGGCGCCTCAACCAAGTGCATGGGCCAGCGGGTGCGGCCAACCAGGCGTCAGCCAGCTTCAGCTCAGAATGGCACGATGAACAGCAACTGCGCATAAGTGCTGCGCTTGCTGCTCCCGATCTGGGTGCCGCCGGTGGCGTCGCTGTTGTCGGGATCGTAGAAACCGATCAAGGGGCTCACGATCAGGTTGTCGCTGACCGTCCAGTTCGCATACAGGTCGTACTCGCTGCCGTCGAGGGCCCCCGTGCCGCCGGCGGTGTCGCGGAACGAGAAGATATTGAGCCCGAGCTCGAGGTTCTCGCGTGGCATTGCGCGCAGGCCGATGTAATGCACTTCGGCATCGCTGTTGAACGGACCGGCGTAGTTGGCCGCGACTTCGCCCTGGAACCAGGTGCCATAACCACGGCTGAAGCCGAAGAACAGCGGATCGAAGCCTTCGTCGAAGCTGGAATAGCGGTAGTTGATCGACGGCGTCCAGGCCAAGTCGGCAAAGGTCCAGCCGGCCTCGAGATACCAGGCGTCGGCATCACGGGTGGTGCTGTCGCCCTGGTTCTGGTTGACGAACTCGGCCGAGAGAAACAGGTTTTCGACCCCGGCATTACCCTGCCCGCGGATGCTCCAAGTGGTCTGGCCGTCGCGGTGGGTGAGGCCGTCGGAATAGGCGTCGTCGAGATCCAGCCCCTCGATCACGGTGGTCGCCAGCGTACCCTTGGGCGTGACGTATTCCAGGTTGATACCGGCGAGCTCCATCTGGCCCTGCGCG
>JAEUNS010000115.1 GCA_016790005.1 Zoogloeaceae bacterium | reverse complement strand
CCCCTGCTGCGCCATGCCAGCCTTGAGCAGGATGCCGATCTGATCGAGCCCGCGCGCGAACTTGCCGAGCACTTGCTGAGCAACGCACCGGCTAACGCTCAGGCGCTGGTGGACCGCTGGTTTGGTGGGCGCGAGGGTTTGTTGCGGGCATGAGCAGAACGAAAATACCCGCGACGGGTCCGACCGCGTGCGCTGCCAAGCGGTCGGAGTGTATCATCCGTTGCTTATGAAGGCGGTCAGCGTCGTTTCGTCGGTGGCTTTAGCCCTGGATGCGCGAATCTGCCTGGCCCTGACCTTTCTCTCGCACGTCCCTCAATCAATCTTTTCCCGGGTTTTCGCATGCGTCGCCTGTTGGCCTTGTTGATCGTCGCTGTCGCCGTTGGCGGATTCATGTTTCTCAAGCTCACTCGCCCCGTACCGCCGCCGGTCGAGGTGCGCGAGCGGGTCTGGCGGGTAGCGGCTGCAGTTGCGGCGCCCACGACGATCTCCCCCACGCTCACCCTTTATGGTCGGGTCGAGGCGCCCGACCGGGTGCGGATGGCTGCGCCGGTCGCGGGGCGAGTGCTCGAAGTTAGTGTGCGCGATGGTGAGCAGGTCGAAGCCGGTGCATCGCTGTTGCGCATGGATCCGCGCGACCTCGAGCCGCGCCTCGCGCAGGCGCGCGCAGACGTCGAGCGCGAGGGGGTACGCGCGCACCATGACCGGCTGGCGCTTGTGCAGGAGAAAACCTTGCTGAGGCTCGCCGAGACCAAATTCGGGCGCTTCGACAAGCTCAAGGCCGCGCGCCTGGGTGCCGAGAGCGCCGCCGACCAGGCGAGCGAGGAACTTGCCCGGGTGCGGCTTGCGGTGACGCTGCGCGAGCAGGCGATTGCCGAACAGCCGGCGCGGCTCGCACAGTTCCAGGCCAAGCTCGACGAGGCCAAGCGTGACCTCGAGCGCAGCGCGGTGAGCGCGCCCTTCGCTGCGCGGGTGGGTACGGTCGAGGTCGCCGCCGGCGATCAGGTCCAGGCCGGCCAGACCCTGCTGACGCTGTACTCGGCCAACGGCCTGTATGTGCGAGCGAAGTTGCCGGCCATTCATGCGGCCGAACTTCGCCAGGCGATTGCGGCCGGTGCGGCTTTGGCGGCGGTGGCCGACTTTGGCGCCGCACGCCTGTCGCTGGCGCTCGAGCGGATCTCGGGCGAGGCCGATGCGCGCGGTGTAGACGTGTTGCTACGGATCGAGGGCGGCGAGGGCGTGCCACTTGGCGCCTTCGTGAATGCCGAACTTGAGCGCCCGGCCGTTGCCGATGTGCTGACGCTGCCGTTCGCGGCGCTGCATGGGGGCGACCGGATCTTCAAAGTGGTCGAAGGGCGGCTGCAGGGGGTGAAGGTCGAGCGGCTCGGCGAGCGTCGCGTCGATGGCGAGCCACACCTTATCGTGCGCGCTGCCGAGGTCGCCGCGGGCGATAGTGTGATGGTCACCCACCTGCCGAATGCGATCGATGGCCTTTCGGTCGAGGTCGTCGAGCGATGAAGCAGCCGGGAATCGTCGCCGCTCTGCTGCGTCATCGCGTCGCGGCCAACGTGCTGATGTTGCTGGCGATTCTCGGCGGCGTGGTCGGGCTGCTGCGGATGAACGTGCAGTTCTTCCCAAGTTTCGAGCTCGATGTGATCAGCGTGCGGGTGTTGTGGAGCGGTGCCTCGGCGGAGGATGTCGAGGCCGGTATCACCGCGCCGCTCGAAGAGCGCCTGAAGACGGTCGATAGTCTCAAAAAGATGACCTCCACCTCGGCGCTGGGGGTGGCGAGCATCACCCTGGAGTTGGTCCAGGGGGCAGACCCCTTGCTTGCGCTCGACCAGGTGCGCCAGCGCGTCGATGAGTTTCGCAATCTCCCGCGCGACGCCGAAACCCCGCAGATCAGCAGGGTGTCGCGCTATGACCCGATCGCACGCCTGCTGGTGCGCGGTTCGGGCACCGAAGAGTTGCGGCCGTGGGTGCGGCGCTTCGAAACCGAACTGCTGGCGGGTGGCGTCGACCGGGTGACGCTGGCCGGTTTGCCGGAAGAGCGCATCGCCATCGAGGTGCCGTCGGTGGCGCTCGAAACGCTCGGGTTGTCACTGGTGGACATCGGCGAACGGGTGGCCGGACTGGCGCGCGACGTGCCGGCGGGGGCGGCCGGCGCCCAGGATGGTGCGCGCGACATTCGTGGCCTCGAGCAGCGGCGCGACGCGCTGGCGTTCGAGTCGCTGGCGCTGGTCAGTGACGAGCGTGGGCTGATCAGGCTGGGTGATGTTGCGGCGATCAGTCGTGAGCCGCGTCCCGGCAGCATCGAGTTGTTCGAAAAGGGCGATACGGTGGTCGAGCTGCAGCTTCAGCGTGCCGAGAGCGGGCATTCGCTGCGGGCGGCCGAGGCGTTCCAGCGCTGGCTGGACAAGGCCACGCCGCAGTTGCCGCCCACCATCAGGCTCGAGGTGTTCGACACCCAGTGGGAGCTCATCCGCGACCGTATCGTGTTGCTGGTGAAGAACGGCTTGTCGGGGCTGATCCTGGTGGTGTTGGTGCTGTATGTTTTCCTGCCGCCCAGGGTGGCCTTGTGGGTCATGGTAGGCGTGCCGACCGCGTTCATGGCCACGCTGGGCTTCATGCTGTTGTTCGGTGGGTCGATCAACATGATGAGTTTGTTCGCGCTGATCATGGCGCTGGGCGTGATCGTCGACGACGCGATCGTGGTCAGCGAGGATGCCGACACCCACCGGCGCATGGGCGAGGGGCCGGAACATGCCGCGCTGGGCGGCGCCCGGCGAATGCTCGTGCCGGTGCTCGCCTCGTCGCTCACCACCGTCGCCGCCTTCATTCCGCTGATGATGGTGGGCGGGGTGATCGGCAACATCCTGTTCGACATTCCATTCGTGATGATCATGGTCATCATGGCGTCGCTGCTCGAGTGTTTTCTGATCCTGCCCGCGCATCTCAGGGTCGCCCTGCAGGGCGAGGCTGGGCTGCACGGCTCGAAGCTGCGCCAGAGGCTCGATCATGGCTTCGAGGTGTTTCGCGATCGTTACTTCCGCCCACTGGTCACGCTCGCGCTCGACTGGCGCGGCACCACCGTGGCGATCACGCTGGCGGTCATGATTCTCGCGGTCGGGTTGATGGCGGGCGGACGGATCGGCTTCGTGTTCTTTCCGACGCCCGAAGGGCAGGTGTTGTATGCCAACGCCACCTTCGTGGCGGGCACGCCGCGGGCCCGGACCGAGGCCTTCATGCGCGAGATCGAGCAGTCCCTGTACGCGGCCGATGCCGAGCTCGGCGGCGGGCTGGTCAAGTTGGCGGTGGCGCGGCTGGGTGGCACCAGCGGTTCGGGCGGCGGCGCTTCGGCGACGGGCGATCAGCTTGCCTCGTTGATGGTCGAGCTGGTGCCGTCCGACCAGCGCGCGGTGCGCAACGAGCAGTTTCTGGCGAGCTGGCGGGCGAAGGTGCCGCCGGTGGCGGGGCTCGAAAGCCTCACCTTTACGGCGCGCCAGTCGGGCCCGCCTGGGCGCGATCTCACCGTGCGGCTCACCGGCGACGATGCCGACGTGCTCAAGGCCGCTGCGCTCGATCTGGCCGAAACCATGAAGGGCATTGCTGGCGTCTCCGACACCGAGGACGACATGCCTTTCGGTCGCGAGCAGCTCGTGTATCGCCTGACCCCCGCTGGCGAGGCGCTGGGCCTCACCACCGAGAGCCTGGGGCGCCAACTGCGCGCGGCGTTCGACGGCATGCTGGCCCAACTCGTGCAGGTCGGGCGCGACGAGCTCGAGGTGAGGGTGTTGCTGCCGCGCGACGAGCGCGAGCGCCTGGACGTGTTCGAGCGCATGACCATCCGCACGCCGGCAGGCGAGTTCGTGCCGCTTGCCAGCGTCGCGAACTGGACGGCGCGGCGCGGCTTCGAGGCGCTGCGCCACGCCAACGGCCGGCTCGCGGTCGAGGTTTCGGGCGAGGTTGACGTGAGCCGCAATAAGGCCGACGCGATTCAGGCCGAGCTCGCACGCGAGAGCCTGCCGCGCCTGGCCGCGCGCTACAACGTCGAGTACAGCTTCGAGGGGCGCGCCGCCGATCAGCGCGAAACCATGGCGGACATGCAGACCGGTCTGATGATCGGGCTGGGCCTGATCTATCTGGTGCTGGTGTGGGCGTTCGCGTCATGGAGCTGGCCGCTGGTGGTGATGGCGGCGATTCCGCTGGGGCTCGCCGGGGCGATCTTCGGGCATTGGCTGATGGGCCTCAACCTCACCATTCTGTCGATGTTCGGCCTGTTCGGGCTGGCCGGCATCGTGGTGAACAACTCGATCATCCTGGTAAGCTTCTTCAACGACTTGCGCAACAAGGGGGTCGCCCCGCGCGAGGCGCTGATCGGTGCGGCCTGCGGCCGTCTGCGGGCGGTGTTGCTGACGTCGCTCACCACCATCGGCGGGCTTGCACCCCTGTTGTTCGAGACCTCGCTGCAGGCGCAATTCCTGATTCCGATGGCCACCTCGATCGCGTTCGGGCTGGGCTTTTCGGCGGTGCTGATCCTGTTCTTCATCCCGGCCCTGTTATCCTTGCTCGAGAGCCTGAAAGCCTGGTTCGTCGGCAAACCCGCCCCACAAGCCACCTGAAACTATCCTGTGCATGCATGAGCTGAGTCTTCCCAAGCGTTGGTTGGCGCGCCCGCCGCGGGCCACGGTGCCGGCGCGGCTGCGCCCCTGGCTCACCGATCCGTGTTCGCTGACGGCCCGCATCAGCGCCCGCTGCGCGTCCTTTCGAGTCGTGGTGTTGCGCCAGGCGCTCGATCATCCGCATCCTGACGAGGCGATCCTGTTCGGCCTGCGCCCGCGCGACCTGGTGTGGGTGCGCGAGGTGTTGCTGCTTGCCGACGGGCGGCCGGTGGTGTTCGCCCGCTCGATCCTGCCGCGCGATCATGTGAGCGGAACCTGGCACCTGTTTCACGCCATCGGCACCCGGCCGCTGGGGGCGGCCTTGTTCGCCAATCCGGCCATCGTGCGCTCGCCGCTCAGTTCGACCTGTCTCGACCGGCGCGATGCGCGCTATCATCACGCCCTCGCCGCAGCCCAGCCCCGGCCCTGGCCTGCGCGATTGTGGGCACGCCGCTCGGTTTTTCGCCTGGGGCACCGGGCCTTGCTGGTGTCCGAATTCTTTTTGCCGGCCATTACCGAACTCGACGCATGAGCATTTCTACCTCGCGGCGGCTTGCCGACCAGTTGCCGCATTACCTGCGCCTGATGCGGCTCGACAAGCCGATCGGCATCCTGCTGCTCATGTGGCCCACGCTGTGGGCGCTGTGGATTGCCGCCGAGGGCTGGCCGCCGTTGCACATTCTGCTGATCTTCGTGCTCGGTACGGTGTTGATGCGCTCGGCGGGTTGCGTGATCAACGATTTTGCCGACCGCGACTTCGACGGCCATGTCGAGCGCACCCGTTTGCGTCCGCTCGCCACCGGCGCGGTGTCGACCACCGAGGCGCTGGTGCTTGCGGCGGCGCTGGCGCTGGTGTCGTTCCTGCTGGTGTTGCCGCTGGACCCGCTGGTGCTGTGGCTGTCGCTGCCGGCGCTGTTTCTGGCGGGTAGTTATCCGTTCACCAAGCGTTTTTTTGCGATCCCTCAGGCGTATCTGGGCATTGCCTTCGGCTTCGGTATCCCGATGGGTTTTGCCGCAATTCTGGGCGAGGTTCCCGCAATTGCATGGTGGATGCTGCTCGCCAACGTGTTCTGGGCAATTGCCTACGACACCGAATACGCGATGGTCGATCGCCCCGACGATCTCAAGCTGGGTATCAGGAGCGCCGCGATCACCTTCGGCAAGCATGAGGTCGCGGCGATCATGGTCTGCTACGCGATCGCGTTCGGTCTGCTGGCCCTGGTCGGGCGAGAGGCCGGACGTGGGCCGATGTTTTTCGCCGGGCTCGTCATCGCCTGCGGTTTCGCGGTCTATCACTACACGCTGATCCGGGCGCGCGAGCGGCCCCGGTGTTTCAAGGCTTTTCTGCACAACAACTGGGTGGGGGCGGTGATTCTGGCGGGTTTGATGCTCGATTACGCGTTGTTTCCGTGACAAAATTCGCCCGACCCCCAATCGGCCCATGGGCCGGCCTGATACCAACCCGAACATGAGCGATACGCCCCCGATGCAGTTCATGCCCGCGCTTGCCGATGCCTGGCGCCAACGCAACAGCCTGCTGTGCGTCGGGCTCGACCCCGATCCGGCCCGCTTTCCGCCTCATCTGCGCGGGCGCGACGACGCCATCTTCAGCTTCTGCCGCGAGATCGTCGACGCCACCGCCGACCTGGTGTGCTGCTTCAAGCCGCAGATCGCATATTTCGCCGCGCATCGGGCCGAAGACCAGCTCGAAGCGCTCATCGCCCACATCCATGATCGCCATCCCGGCACGCCGGTGATTCTCGACGCCAAGCGCGGCGACATCGGCAGCACCGCTGATCAGTATGCAATCGAAGCCTTCGAGCGTTTCCGCGCCGACGCGATCACGGTCAATCCCTACATGGGGCACGACTCGGTCGAGCCCTATCTGGCCTGGCCGGGCAAGGGTGTGATCCTGCTGTGCCGCACCTCGAACGCTGGGGGTTCAGACCTGCAGTTTCTGGATGTG
>JAEUNS010000087.1 GCA_016790005.1 Zoogloeaceae bacterium | reverse complement strand
AATGAGCCAACAAGTGCGACCAGCAGCGCGCCGCCGCCCCACATCAACCAGTCGAATGCGCTACCTTGCTGCAGTCGTTCGGGAGGCAGCATGACCCAGAAGTGATCGGGGTCCTCGGGGTCGAGCCTGAAGCTCACCCAGAATCCATCGAGCGTCTTCCAGCGCGATGCAAGCTGGGTATAGTCGCCAAGTTGTCTGCGAATCTCGGTCGAAAGGAGGTCCATCGGACGTGTTCGTGGCAGGGGCAGAATCTCGTCCGAGTCCTCGGAGGGATAGATTCGGATGCCTTCCAGGGCGGCAAGATCGATCAGAAGCTCGGTTCGACGCGAGACCTCGGCGTTGATGAGCGCGGTGCGGGTGAGATTGACCACGCTGACCACCATCTGAGCCAGATCCCGCGCGCGCGCGGGCTCCTGAAAGTGGGTAAAAATGCGCGACCAAGCAACGAGTGCGAAGATCAGCACCAGGGCAATCAGCAGAAAAGTTTGCCACAGCAGCGTGCGCGGCAGCAGGCGCTCGATCGCGCGCTTCAACATACGAGGGTTGGGCCAGAACTATTTGCGTACCAATATCCGGTGTCAGGACTCACCGACGGCCGTGACCTCTTCGGGTACAAACACGTATCCAAAGCCCCATACCGTCTGGATGAAACGCGGCTTCGAAGGGTCGTCCTCGACCAGCTTGCGCAGGCGACTGACCTGAACATCAATGGCGCGATCGAACACGCCATACTCACGACCACGCGCCAGCTCCATGAGCTTGTCTCGCGACAGTGGTTGGCGCGGATGCTGAAGAAGTACCTTCAGTAATGAGAACTCGCCGGTGGTCAGCGAAATCTCTTCGTCATCGCGCAGCAGCGACCGGGTTCCGAGATTCACCTGTACCCGGCCGAACCTCACGATCTCGTCATCGATGGTCGGGGCGCCGGGCAGAACGGCGGGGCGCCGACGCATGACGGCATGAACTCTTGCCACCAGCTCGCGTGGGTTGAAGGGCTTGGGCAGATAATCGTCTGCCCCCATCTCGAGGCCAATTATGCGATCGACCTCGTCGCCCTTGGCGGTCAGCATCACGATCGGCATGGTGTTTTCGGCTGCGCGCAGGCGCCGGCAGATCGCGAGTCCGTCTTCGCCCGGCAACATCAGGTCGAGGACCATCAGATCGAAGTGCTCGCGATGCAGGGCGCGATCCATCGCGCTGCCGTCCTGCACAGCCTTGACCGTGAAACCCTGCTCAAGCAGATAACGCGACAACAGATCACGCAAGCGTGCATCGTCATCGACGATCAATACCTTGTAACGCGTCTTTGTATTCATGGCCGCCATCCTAACTTGCGCGGACGCTCCATGCCAGAGTCCGAGCCTTCGTCCGACCTATCCACCGGTAACGCTTCGTAAGGCGAACCGAAAAGTGACACACCCACTTACAATGCGCGTCCCGCGAGCCCGATGTAAGGTGCGCCCGGGTGCTTTTTGGGTGTATTTTTCAACTATCCAAATTTTGCGCTTTAGCCCAATGAAACGCGAGACCCAAACCCTTCCGGGTGGATCGGAGTTCGATCACCCCGCCAATGTGAGACCGGTCCGGAATGCCCGGACATGGTTAGCGCTGGCCGCAGGGCTGGCGATCGTTGTTTTGCCACTCGTCGCTCCGCCTGCAATGGCAGGTGGCACCAGCGCGGCGGGGCAGGAGGCGCCTGAGGTCAAGCGACCGAAGGCAGAGCGTCACATCGAGTTGCGCAAGGTGTTGAGTGCACCTCGGGAAGTCGGAGCTGGAAGCGACAATCGTCGCAAACTGTCTTCTGATGAACGCAAGGCGCTGCGTGAATCGATGCGGGGCGCCTATGACCCGCGCGATCAACGTGACGAGCGTGGTTTCAATTCACGTCCCTGACCCGCTTCACCCCGCTTTCAAGAGTTCGGGCCGACCGCAGGCCAGTTTGTATGCTTTGGGCCGGCGGAGTCACGATTCCTCACCCGAAGCGTTTAGAATCTCGGCCGTATGAAGATTCTATCCATCGAGACCTCGTGTGAACATGCCAGTGTGGCGCTGTCATTGGGTGACAGCCAACGTGAGCTTGCACTTGAGGGGCATAGCAACCATTCCGAACATCTGCTAGCAAGCATCGCCGCTCTGTTGAGAGAGGCGGACCTCCCGCTTGGCGCGCTCGACGGAATCGCGTTTGGTGCCGGGCCGGGCGCGTTCACCGGATTACGTCTTGCCTGTGGTGTAGCACAGGGGCTTGCCATGGGGGCAGGGCTTGGCGTCGCAGCGATTTGCAGTCTTACGGCCTTGGCTGTACAGCAAGCGTGTGATGAAAATGTGGTGGTCGTCACTGACGCGCGCATGGGCGAAGTTTATTCGGCCGCTTACCGCGTGAGCCAGGGCCTTGCTGTCGAGATTGCAGCGCCGGCGTGCTCGCCCCCCGGGCTGCTGCGTTTGCCCGAGGCGGGTGAGTGGATATTGATCGGCTCGGGTCTCGCGGCCTATGCCAGCGACTTGCGCGCGGCATTTCCCGAGCGTGTTGCAGGCTGGTATCCGGATCGCTACCCGCGGGCCGTTGAGGTCGCCCGGTTGGCCCGGACGGCAGTTTTCGTTGCGCCGGAGCAGGTCGCGCCGCTCTATGTGCGCAACAAGGTCGCTTTGACCACCGCAGAACGACTCGCCCGAGGGGCGCGCGGGTGAGTGCGGTCCTGTCGATCGAGCCGATGACCGAAACCGATGTCGACTGGATCGTCGATGCCGAGCCTCGCCTGCACGCTTTTCCCTGGACCCGTGGCAATTTCATCGACTCGCTCCAGGCCGGCTACGCTTGCTGGTCGATGCGCCGCGACGGTGTTCCGGTTGCCTATGCGGTGATGCTGCTGGTGCTTGATGAAGCGCATCTGTTGAATATCAGCGTTTGCGAGGCGGCGCAGCGTCAAAGGATCGCGACCACCTTGCTTGGTCACCTGTTCGATCAGGCACGTCGTTGTGGCGCCACCCAGATGTTTCTGGAGGTCAGGCCATCCAACGAGGCTGCGTTGACGCTATATCGGCACCAGGCGTTTCAGGCCGTGGGCAGACGAAAGCACTACTATCCCGCACTCGCCGGTGAACGCGAGGATGCGATCGTGATGCGGCGCGATCTATGAACACGCGACGCGCATCTATTCTGCGTGAAATGGGGCTGGGACCGATCTGGAGAACGCGGGGCGCAGCCTTGGAGAACGCGGTCGAACAGCCCGCTTCGTTGCCGACGCCGAGCGAAGTGGTGGTCGAACCCGGGCGCAGGCCTTCGCAGCCTCAGCCCGAGCAGCCGAGACGGCCTGCCGAGCCGAAACCAGGGGTGTCCAGTCCGATCGTGCTGGCGCCGGTCAACTCGCCCACCAGTCAGCCGCCCCACGACCGGCGCCTGGTGCATATAGCCAGTCTGGATTGGGATGCACTCGAGAACGACATTCGCGCCTGCACCGCATGCAGGCTGTGCGAGAGCCGCCAGCAGGCGGTGCCGGGCATCGGCGACCGGAACGGTGCCTGGATGCTGGTGGGTGAGGGGCCAGGCGCGGAAGAGGACCGCCGCGGCGAACCGTTTGTCGGTGCCGCCGGGCAACTGCTTGACGACATGCTGGGCGCGATCGGACTGACCCGCACGAAAAATGTCTATATCGCCAACGCGGTAAAATGCCGGCCACCGCTCAACCGCACGCCGCAGCCGGATGAGATCGCTGCTTGCCTGCCCTATCTCGAGCGTCAGATCGCGCTGGTCCGGCCAAAGCTTTTGATTGCCCTGGGCAGGCCCGCCGCGCTGAGCCTGCTGGGCCAGGAAATCAAGATCAACGCGGCACGCGGGCGATTGTTCAGACATGCCGGTGTGCCAGTCGTGGTCACCTATCACCCCGCCTATCTGCTGCGAAACCAGACCGACAAGGGGCGCGCTTGGGAGGATTTGTGCCTTGCGCGAAGCACCATGACACGGATTGCAGGCGACAGCGAAAACTGAGCGGGATACGCTGGACCGAAGACTCAGTGGCGGGCGTCGTCGAGCAATGCCACCGAATCGAACTCGCGTTGATTGGCCTCATGCTGGCGTTTGATCATAAACATCATGCCGGCCACGAAGAGGCCGAACATCACGATCACGACGTTGATCGAAATGCCCGACATGATCAGCAGTGCATAAAGTCCGGTCATCATCAGAATCGAAAGATTCTCGTTGAAATTCTGCACCGCGATGGAGTGACCCGCACCCATCAGGATGTGACCGCGATGCTGCAGCAGCGCATTCATGGGCACGACGAAGAATCCGGCCAGCCCGCCGACCAGAATCATCATGATCATCGCAACCGGCGCCGTGGTGACGAAGATCATCAGGGTCACGACCAGGCCCATCGCAATCCCGAGCGGAATCACGCCGACCGCACCCCGAAGGCACACCAGCCGCGCCGCCAGCACCGAACCGATCGCAACACCGATCGCCACCACGCCTTGCAACATCGATGCCTTTGAAAGATCGAATCCGAGGTTGTGCTCGGCCCACTTGATCACGATGAACTGCAGGGTTGCGCCAGCGCCCCAGAACAGCGTGGTGACCGAGAGTGAAATCTGGCCCAACTTGTCGCGCCACAACAGCTTCAGGCAATGGTTGAAATCGTGGAACAGGTAAAAGGGGTTGCGTTTGAGCGGTTTGTGGTCAACCCCGGTGTTGGGTACATAAAGGTTGAACGCCGCGGCGATGACATATAGCAGGCCGATTGCCGCAATGATTGCCGAGATGCCGCTCGAGAACACTGGCGCAGCAATCCTGGCCAGCCAGGCCTCGCTATGCGGGTGAATCAGCAGTCCGCCGATCACCGTGCCGAGGATGATGGCACCGACGGTCAAGCCTTCGATCCATCCGTTGGCTACCACCAGCAGGCTGGGAGGCAGGTACTCGGTGAGAATGCCGTATTTTGCCGGCGAGTAGGCCGCGGCGCCCAGGCCGATCACCGCATAGGCTAACAGGGGGTGGGCACCCAGAAACAGCAAAAGACAACCGCCGATCTTCACGGTGTTGCTGATCAGCATCACGCGCCACTTGGGCATCGAGTCAGCGAAGGCACCCACGAACGCGGCCAGCAGCACGTATGAGAGGGTGAAGAACAGTTTCAGTAGCGGCTCGAATTCGGCTGGTGCAGCCATGTCGCGGAGGATTGAAATGGCGACGATCAACAAGGCGTTGTCCGCGAGCGCAGAAAAGAACTGCGCAGCCATGATGATGTAGAAGCCGAGCGGCATCGAGTGGGCGCCGATACAGTAAAAGGTAAAGCGCGGTTTATATCATGAAGCGGTGTCAGGCATCATCCTCTTGTGATGCCTGCTCGTCCGGAGTTCTGGGCGAGGCGCATTTTCCGGCTTGTACCCCACATGGGGTGCGATTTCGACCGGTTCGTGCCTACACTGTTGACCGCAATCTGCGCAAGGTGTGGTTTAATGAATCATGATAAACCAACCTTATTGACTGCCGTGGCCGATCGCAGACTCCAAGTTTTCAACGCCGTTGCCAAGCACGGTTCTTTCACCCGCGCTGCTGAGCATCTTTTCATGACTCAGCCGGCGGTCACCTTTCAGATCAAACAGCTCGAAGAGCACTTCAACACCCGGCTTCTCGAGCGCGGGCATGGCAAGGTCACGCTGACACCGGCAGGCGAGATCGTCCTGGCTTACGCAGAGCGTATTCTCGACATGTCGGATGAGCTCGAGTCGCGCGTTTCCGAGCTGACCGACGAACTTGCGGGTGTTCTCAGTATCGGCACGAGCACGACGATTGCCGCTTACTGGCTGCCACGTCTGCTGGAGGGCTTCAAGCGACGTTTTCCGCGGGTGATCCCGCGGGTGGTAGTCGGAAACTCCGAACTCACCGAAGGCCGCGTAGCGGCGCGTGATCTCGATCTGGGACTGATCGAGATCGTGTCGGAAGACCCCGCGATCGAGCGACGCTGTGCCGCGCGCGACGAACTGCTGGTTATCTGCAAACCCGATCATCCGCTTTCCAGCCATTCGGTGCTGACGGCGCATGACCTGCTGCCGCACCCCTTCATTACCCGCGATTCGGGCAATGCGATCCGTGATCTCGCCGAACAGTTCTTTGTCGCGGCGGGCATCGCCCCGGAGAACCTTACCATTTGCGCCGAGCTGGGTAGTCTGGCAACCGTCAAGCATCTGGCGGCAGAAGGCCTCGGCTTTGCGATCGCATCCAACGCCGCCATCAAGCGCGATGTGCGCGAGGGCAGGGTGGTCGCGATCCCGCTTGAGCCGCGGCTACATACCCCGCTCGAAGTCATCATTCCGAAGGACAAGTTCCGCTCAAGGCTCATCACCACCTTTGCCGACTTTGCGAGCGACGAGTTGCAACAGATGGCGGCGGAGTTTTCGCAGGCGGTTTGATGGCGAAGATCAAATCGGTATTCACCTGCTCGGATTGCGGTGGGCAGGCGCCGCGATGGCAGGGTCAGTGCCCGCACTGCAAGGCGTGGAATACCTTGGTGGAAACACGCGCAGAGCCAGCGAGTGCGAGCAACAGCCGTTTTGCCGCGCTCGCGGGCACGACCGGCGTTTTGCAGCCATTGGCGAAGCTCGAGGCCCGCGAAGAAATCAGGATTCCTACCGGCGTCGATGAGTTCGACCGTGTGTTGGGCGGCGGGCTGGTAGCGGGCGGGGTGGTGTTGATCGGCGGCGACCCGGGCATCGGCAAGTCGACCCTGTTGTTGCAGGCACTTGCGGCAATGGCACAGCGTGAGCAGGCGATCTATGTGAGCGGAGAGGAGTCGGGCGAGCAGGTCGCACTGCGTGCGCGGCGTCTTCAGCTCGATCCCGCGTCCCTGCAACTGCTGACTGAGATCAAGCTCGAGCGCATTCTCGAGGTGCTTGAGCAAGCGCGGCCGCGCATCGCGGTGATCGACTCGATTCAGACGGTTTACTCGGACGCTTTGCAGTCAGCGCCTGGATCCGTTGCCCAGGTGCGCGAATGCGCGGCCCAGCTCACCCGGTTTGCCAAGCAGAGCGGGGTCGGGCTGATCATGGTGGGCCATGTAACCAAGGATGGGGCGCTCGCCGGGCCACGGGTGCTGGAGCACATCGTCGATACCGTGCTGTATTTCGAGGGCGAAACCCATTCGAGCTTTCGCCTGGTGCGCGCAATCAAAAACCGGTTTGGTGCGGTCAATGAGCTTGGCGTGTTCGCGATGACGGAGCGTGGCTTGCGCGGCGTGAGCAACCCGTCGGCGATCTTCCTGTCCCAGCACGATCAGCAGGTGCCGGGCAGTTGCGTGCTGGTAACCCAGGAAGGCACCCGACCGCTACTGGTCGAGATTCAGGCCCTGGTCGACGGTGCGCACAGCCCCAACCCTCGACGTCTCACGGTTGGCCTTGACCAGAACCGGCTGGCGATGTTGCTCGCGGTGCTGCATCGGCATGCCGGAATCGTGTGCTTCGATCAGGATGTGTTCGTGAATGCCGTGGGTGGCGTAAAGATCTGCGAGCCGGCAGCCGACCTCGCAGTTTCGCTTGCAATCGTATCTTCGCTCAGAAGCCGCTCGCTACCGCGAACCCTTGCGGTGTTTGGCGAAGTAGGCCTTGCAGGAGAGATTCGTCCCGCACCGCGCGGGCAGGAACGCCTTCGCGAAGCGGCAAAGCTGGGCTTCACTGTCGCGGTGATTCCTCAAGCCAACGCACCCAAACAGCCAATCCCCGGGATGCGGGTCGTGGCGGTCAGCCGGATCGAAGAGGCAATCGAGAAGGCACGTGAGCTCGATTGTTGAGCGCGCGACGTTCAAGAACTCCAGCTGCGGCAGAGCAGCAATGTTCACTCACCCGATGAGTGCGGCGACTATTCCCGTTCCGGCCACGCCAGGCCAGGTTCCAACCCAAATACCTTCTCGAGGCTCTTGATGCACGCTCAAAACTCAGAGGTCGCGCTTCGATCGAATGCGGATGCGATTCACCTGCATGTCGAAGAACTCGACTGTCTATTCAATTCGCTTGACCACTCGCCCCTGAGCAGGCGGGCGCTCGATCCGGATGCAGTCCGCTACCTGATCGACTCGGTGGAAGACCGCCCAGCTGGAGCGCCGCTCGCGTTGGTTATTCACGTGGATGAGGGAGATTGTTCGCACGAAACGGACGAACTCATTGCCCAGGCGGTGCGAAGCCATTTCGAACGCTGTGCGCAGTCAAAGTGGCGGGAGTTGCGGAAGTTGTTTCGCACCGGGCGGCGCACCTTGATCGTTGGAATGATGTTCTTCGCCCTCATTCTGGCCATCAGCGAGTTCGTTGCCGTGATCCTCGCTCGCGAGGGTTCTGTTCGGGTGGTCCAGGAGACCCTCATGATCGGCGGCTGGGTCGCGCTATGGCGCCCCATGGAGATCTTTCTTTATGATTGGTGGCCAATCCGGGCAGAGGCCAAACGTAACCAACGCATGACGCAAATGGCAGTGCAGCTCGTTCGGCCAGAAGGCACGGGGGCCGGGCCAACGTCAGCCTAGCTTGCGGATTCGCGGTATTGTCTGCCCGCCGCCTTGCTCCGGGGCAAAGGTCTCTGCCGGACGCAAACATCATTTGACATAGTGCGAAACGCCTAGCGATACTGTGCTCGGCGCGGCGACACGCTTCGTTGAGCGTCGAAGCTCCAGTCTTAGGCCTGCCCTCATGGCAGTCCATCGTCTGTCTGGAAAATTGCATGACAGCGTTGATGACGCCTGATTGACGGTGTTCGTCGAGACCGCGCGGCAAATTCGCATTTATCGTCGGAGCAGCTTCATGTCCACCTTCATCGAAGTAGAGCACACCACCACTTACCGCTATGCCCAGCCGGTGGAATTCTCCACGCATCGCGTCATGTTCCGACCGCGTGCAGCACACGACATCCGGGTTCTGAACGCTACCCTGGATGTCGAACCGCCTGCCCGTCAGCATTGGATCCATGATGTTTTCTCCAACTCCGTGATGGTCGTCGAACCGCTGGTTCCGGCCGATGAGCTGCGCTTTACCGCACGCTTCACGATCGAGCACTTCGGTTTGCGCAACCTCGACTTGGAGGTTGACCCCGAGGCGCGCGACTACCCCTTTGAATACAGCGCCGAAGACCGACTCAACCTGGCAAGCTATCTGCCACTGCAATACCCCGACGATGCCCCTGTAGTCAGCGAATGGGTCAAGCAGTTTTTGCCGGCCCGTGGCGTTATCCATAGCCGCGACTTGTTGCGCAACATTGCCCAAGGCATCCGCGCCGACCTCAGCTACCAGTCGCGCGAGGCGATGGGCACCCAGCGACCCGCCGAAACCCTGAAGTTGATGAGCGGCACCTGCCGCGACTATGCGCTGTTGATGATTGAAGCCGCACGTGGGCTTGGCCTGGCGTCCCGCTTCGTGTCGGGCTACCTCTATGACCCTGCGCTGGACGGCACGGCGCCGGTCGAGCGGGGCACCGGCCTGCAACAGGGGATGCGCCAGGCGGAAAGCCACGACGGCAGCGAGCTCGTCCAAGGTGCGGGCGCGACCCATGCGTGGCTGTGTGTCTTTTTGCCGGGTGCGGGCTGGGTACCGTTCGACCCGACCAACGGCATATTTGGCGGCACTGATCTGATCCGGGTCGCCTTTACCCGAACGCCGGAGCAGGCCGCACCGGTCTCCGGCGGCTGGACCGGTGCGGCCAGTGATTACCTCGGTATGACGGTGAAGGTCGACGTTCGCCGGATCGACGCCGAGACCGCCTACGCGAATGAACTCGACACCATCGCTGAGCTGTGACGAGGAACGGCGAGTTTCGAGAAGATCAGGCGGTCTTGATCTCGTCGAGCAGGTCGGGGGG
>JAEUNS010000076.1 GCA_016790005.1 Zoogloeaceae bacterium | reverse complement strand
CGACGACTGGGCCGGACTATTCGAGAAATTGACATCGTATGCCGGCGCCTGCTGAAAATTATCCGCGGGCCACTGCTGCTGGGGCGGGGTTGGGGCATAGCCGTTTACACTGATTACCGGCAGGCTCGAGACATGGATGGTCCCGTACTGGCTGCTGAAGGTCATCGAGTCGTTGCCACCCTGCTGTTGCGAAACCCCGCCAATCTGGTGATCGAGCGTGTCATAGACCGTGACCTGGCCGTTGATGTCCACCGCCAGGCGCCGCGAACCGGGGAACACCGCATAGCGGGCATTGTTCTGGCCACCTGAAGACGAGGGAGATCCAAGATCACCGGGCCACCACTGGCCGGCTGCCGCAGCCGACACGAAAAGGCTGGCGCCCGAAGACTGAAACTGCGACTGACTGACTGCGGGCTGAAAATACGTCGGCTGGTTCATCAGCTGGTTCGAAATCTCGACGCACAGACCGTCGACCTTCGACTTCAGACCATAATTGAACATGTCGCCCACCATCGTCATTCCGCCCTGCATCCATTGGCCGGATCCACCGAGTTCGGGCACATTGAACTGCGCCATCGTGCCGTTGCCGTTCATGACTGCGTACAGCATGCTGATCACCGCATCGGTACTGACGCCGTAACGCCGGGCAAGATCCTGAATAAACTGCTGCCCTTCCGGGGTGAACTGTTGCATGAGCTGCTCCTGACTATAAAACGCAAAATGTGCGGGGTGCGGACGCCGACTGACATGCCTGCAAGGCGGGATTGTTTGCCCTTCGCCGTCATCCGAAATGCGCCCCCCGTTTAGTTTATCGCAGTGCAGCAGATTTTCTTTATAGATTCACGGTTTTACCACCACGTGCTTCTCAGCAAAACTCTTGAATCGACCTCTATATTAGTTAATACAATAACTTACATCAATCCCTCAGAGCCCGTTCTGGTGGCAGGCTGTCTCATTTCGGTGCCTCGCGTGCAGCCATTGGTTTGCCTTCAAAACGCGATCAGACCCAGCCACTGCAGCGGTTATCATGATCGCAGACCCGAGTGTTTCCCGATTCCAAGGAGTATCGAATGAGCGGCGTCACGACCATCATGCGCGCATACAAGGCGTTTCGAGTGCATCCACGGTCGCCGGGTACACAGGCATAAATCAGGCATGGTTACGAAGCTCAGGTCGGATCTGGCGGGGCCACGCCGCCGGTCCGGACTCACGCGCCAGTTCGCGAGCGTCAGCGCCGGATACTGGTCGTGTGAGCGCAAATGGACTGTGAGGAGCGCAGTGGTCCTGCTGGTGCTCCTGACCATTGCCCAGGTTGCGCTGGCAATCTGGGTCAATTACTGGAATCGTGAGTTGTTCGACGCGCTGGAGGCCCGTTCGCTGCCTGCACTATTGCGGCAGGTCGCAACGTTTGCGCTCATCTTTGCCATCACCATGGCAGTCACGGCGCTGCACCTTCACGTCAAGCGCTGGATTCAACTCGACTGGCGGCGGTGGCTTACGTCAATCATGCTCGACCGCTGGATCATGAATGTCCACAAATACCGTTTGCACTATGCGAACGGTGATCACGACAATCCTGACGGCAGAATCGCGGAAGACATCCGGATCGCCACCGACTCAGCGGTCGGCCTCGCCCACTCATTGCTCTATTCGCTATTGATCCTGGGCAGCTTCATCGACATCCTGCTCAGCGTGTCCGGAACTGCACCCTTGCCAGGCACAGCAATGAACGTACCTGGCTATCTGGTCGTGATGGCCTTCCTGTATGCCGGCGTGGGCTCTGCACTGGGGTGGATGCTCGGACGCTCACTGATTCGCACAACCGACCATCTGCAAAGTGTCGAGGCAAATCTGCGCTTCAGCCTCGCGCATGCACGCGAACACTCGGAGTCGATCGCATTGCTGCATGGCGAACGCCACGAACGGCAAAGCGCAAACCGACTCTTTGCCGATGTTGGGCGCGGCTGGAATCGTCAGACGCTATCGTATCTCGGCATCGTCTCATTTTCGACCGGCTATGGCACGCTACTGCCGGTCTTTCCGATTCTGATCTCTGCACCGCAATACATTGCCGGCATCATGAGCCTTGGGGTACTCATGCAGGCTGCGCAGGCCTTTCAACGACTTACCTCGGCCTTGTCCTGGCCTATCGACAATCTCGGCGAACTTGCTCGTTGTCGCGCCTCGGCCGAGCGTGTGGCATCGCTGTATGTTGACATGACGCAAATGGGCGATGGAAGCCGCCCCGTCGAGAACATGGGCGCCAGGATCAGCGTAAGGCCCGCTGCCCACCAGGAACTGATCATTCGCGATCTATGCCTCGCAACGCCAACCGGCCAGCTCTTGCTCGAGAACTTCAACCTGCAGGTGCGAAGGGGCGAAAGAATCCTCATCAGTGGAGATCCTACGGTCAGCATCGGGGTCTTCAAGGCGGTCGCTGGACTTTGGCCCTGGGGCAGTGGCGAAATCGAATTGCCCTGCGGGCAGCAGATTGCTTTCGTATCGCAGCGCCCCTACCTGCCCGAAGGTCGGCTGCGCGAGTTGCTTTGCTACCCGCGTGAATCGGTCGATTTCAGCGATTCAAGCATCCATCGCGCACTCGAATGTGCCGGCATAGCCTGGCTCGCCCCCCGGCTTGACGAAAGTGACGACTGGGCACACCTGCTACCGCTACGCGCCCAGCAACGTCTCGGCATGGCTCGCCTGTTGTTGCAACAACCCGCTTGGATTTTCATCGAAGAGGCCACCGACGCCTTCGCCCCCAAAGCCGAAACCTTGATGATGGAGATGCTGCGTCACGAACTACCGAACTCGACCCTGTTGACCATTAACCTGCACAGTGGCATGGCACCATTCTACGACCGCAGCCTGGTGCTCGATCGCCTGCAGGAAACACGATTCATGCCCGGAACCAGCCACTATTCAGCCAAAGAACGCGGGTAGCCAGCCGCGCTCGACACAATCGCGAAAACACCAGGCCGGCGTGGTCTCGGTCTTGTAACTCCAGAAGAACCAGCCTTGGTACTTTTCGAACGTCGCCAGTTGCGCGGCAGCATAGCCGCGATACGCGACGCTTTCCTGGAACCCGTCCATCCGCTCGAGCGCATGATTAAACGGACCCGCTGCCCACAATGACACCACCTTGAGATCAAGCCCCAGGCTCCATTCACCACAGATCGTTGGATACGGCAGTTCGGTGATGATGGCATCGGCCTCGCTCTTCCACTCACCAGCGGCCTTGCGCATGTGTCCGTGGATGTCCATGTCGATGTCTTCGCGCACGAAACATTGATACCGATGGATATCGAAGAGCACATTCTGGTACTCCGGCCCCTGCATGAAGCCGAGATACTCGACATGCGAACGAAAGCCATCATGAAACACGATCGCAACCCGATCCGCATCGCAATGCCGGCGGATTTGCGCATAGGCTGCCCGATAAAATCCCTTGAGGTAGTCGGTTGGCACATCCCAGCGCGGCTCGTTCAGCACTTCGATCGCATGCAGGGCCACGTGGCTGCAATAGCGGGCCGCCAATCGATCAAGCACACTCAGTGAGTGCTCAAGGTACTCCGGGCGAGTGTGCCACTCGCACACGTCCTTGA
>JAEUNS010000058.1 GCA_016790005.1 Zoogloeaceae bacterium | reverse complement strand
TGGGTAGAGTCTGCCGGCGGCGACCAAATGGTCGCGCGGTCGGCAAGGTCGCGATCTGAATTGCGGATTTGCCACAAGAGTCCCTATGTAACTTCACGAAATCATACCATGGCATGATATGGAGGATTCCTGAACGATTACACTGCCGCCATGCCATCGCTCATTCCTTCCAGACTCCGCCGCCAACGGACTACAGCCAGCCAGACACTCGCCGTTCTTGCCGGACGAGCCGACATGTCGCCCCAGCACCTTTCCGACGTAGAGAGCGGCAAGGTCGACCCACGCCTCTCCACAATCGAGCGAATCGCCGAATCACTCGGGCTCTCACTCATCCTCGTACCCAAAGCGACAGCGCCCGCAATTCGCCGGATGCTGGTGAGCGATGAACGACGTAAAAAAAAGCCTTAAACCAATCCGGGAAATCCCCCGGCTATGCCGGGGTGGCAGTAGAAGTTTGACTTTTGCGGGAGTCCATCGATGAAACTTCCAGAGTGAGCCGCCAAGCACACTCGAAGAGGGAGTTTCACGATGGACGAGTTTGAGAGCCTAAGTCACAGTCGTTGGGAGTGCAAATACCATGTGGTGTTCATTCCGAAATGCCGAAGGAAGACGTTGTATGCGAGGTTGAGGCAGCATCTGGGTGAGGTGTTCCGGCAGCTGGCGTTGCGTAAGGAGAGCCAGATACTGGAAGGTCACCTGATGCCGGATCATGTGCACATGCTGATAGCGATTCCGCCGAAGTACGCGGTTTCGCAGGTGATCGGTTACATGAAGGGCAAGAGTGCGATTCACATTGCGCGGGTGTACGGGGAGCGCAAGCGTAACTTCGTCGGGCAGCATTTCTGGGCGAGGGGATACTTTGTATCGACGGTTGGGCGTGATGAAGAGGTAATTCGGCGCTACATCCGGGACCAAGAGAAGGAGGACGCTCGTTTGGAGCAGCTCAACCTGGTGTGACGCGTGGCCACCGGACGGTGGCGCAAGACGAGGGGCCGCGTTAGCGTCCCCGCATAGCCGCTTTGAGCGGCTCACAAATGAAGGCCCCCGGCTTTGCCGGGGGATTGTTACTCGTTGGGCAACACATTGTTTGTAATATTCATTGTGAAGGTAGTTGTAATGCCTCTGAACGAGGGATTTGTTCCCAGGTCACCATCTTGCCGGACGCTAGAACTGTGTTATTGCCATGATTAATGCCGTTGATGAACAGATTTATGGCTTCTGGTTTGATGTTGCGCTCGGTGATTTTAGTGCTGTCGTATGGCCTGTACCAAATTCCTCCGAGGTGCTCCCATACATCAGAATCAATGTTGACTGTATAAAAAGCACCAATTGGATATGCGCCATCGTCTCTGATGCCGTAGATTGAAGCAACGGCTGCAGTCAAGGGATAAATAACCCCCCTTATGTTTTTTCTGAATATGGCAGTCGGTCTATATGGCATCTGGCTCTCCATGGGTTACTGACTAACTAATGGCCTAGGTGATCAAGCTCTGCCCAACGTGTTGTAGACCGCAAGTCTGCGGACTGATGTGAGCCGCTGTGGTATACCCAGCTGAGCCCACCGGGCTGAAAGGTTTGATGGCATTGGCTTTTCATGCTCATACTGTATTTATGAACAGTTATACTCAGCTCAGCAAGCCCCGCAGGCATCATGTTGTGGCGTTTGCGCCTCCACTGCAGCCAGTGCGCCCGCATCACCAGGTTCGCGAACGCATTCGATTCAGGCATTATAGCTACAGAACCGGGAGCAGTATGCCTATCGGGTTCGCGCATTTGTCCGCTTTCATGGAGTTCGCCATCCGCGTGAGATGGGTGCGGCGGAGGTCGAGCACTTCCTACCTGCCTGGCGGCGGAACGCAAGGTGGCGGTTTAGGCGCACAAGCAGGCGTTTGCGCTCATCTTTCTCTACCGGTGGCCCCGTCGAACGGTTGTATGACGCAAGTGGATGAACTCCAGGCATCAACAAAGGCGCTCCAGACACCAGGAAGACGACCGAGTTGAGCGATCTTGCGTCAAGAACGCAGCACTAAACTAACGCCGCCAGGCCATCTTCCCCATCACATGCGTCTCGGCCACCGTTCGGTCGTCGCCCAGCATCATCAGCACGAACAGGCGCTCGGCCAGGGTGGTGGTGTTGGCCATTCGTCGGGCCATCAGCGGGGTGGCCTGCGGGTCGAGCACCACGTAGTCGGCCTCTTTGCCGGGCAGGAAGTTGCCGATGCGATCGTCCAGATACAGGCTGCGCGCGCCGCCCAGGGTGGCGAGGTGGAAGGCGCGCTCGGCGGACAGTCGTTGGCCGTTCAACTGCAGCACCTTGTAGGCTTCGTTGAGCGTCTGCAGCATCGAGAAGCTGGTGCCGGCACCGACGTCGGTGCCGAGGCCTACCCGCACGCCCAGCTCGCGCGCCTGCTCGAGGTCGAACAGGCCGGAGCCGAGGAACAGGTTGGAGGTGGGACAGAAGCTGATCGCGCTGCCGGTGGCCGCCATGCGCTCACGGTCGGCCCGGTCCAGCCAGATGCAGTGGGCGTAGACACTGCGTTCGCCCAGCTGGCCGAAGCGGTCATATACGTCGAGGTAGCTGCGGGCTTCGGGGTAGAGTTGCGCGATCCACTCGACTTCGCCGCGGTTTTCGGCGACATGCGATTGCAGATACAGGCCCGGGTGCTCGGCGTACAGGCGGCCGGCGAGGTCCATCTGCTCGGGCGTCGAGGTTGGGGCGAAGCGGGGCGTGACCGCATACAGCAGCCGGTCGCGGCCGTGCCAGCGTTCGATCAGCGCGCGCGACTCGGCGTCGCCGCTCTCGGCCGTGTCGCGCAGAAAGTCCGGGCAGTGGCGGTCCATCAACACCTTGCCGGTGATCATGCGCATGCGCCGCTTCAGCGCTGCCCCGAACAATGCATCGACCGAGGATGCGTGCACCGTGGCGAACGCCATTGCGGTGGTGGTGCCATTCTTGAGCAGCTCGTCGCAGAAGAAATTCGCGACCGTTGCGGCATGAGCGGTGTCTGCGAAACGCGCCTCGGCCGGAAAGGTGTATTTCTCCAGCCAGGCCAGCAACTGCTCGCCATAGCTGGCGATGATGTCGGTTTGGGCGTAATGGATGTGGGTGTCGACGAAGCCGGGCATGATCAGCCGGCCGCGCTGGTCTGCAGGCGTGATGTCGGATGGCAGCTTGGCACGCATGTCTGCGGCGGGGCCGAGTTCGGCAACATGGCCGTCGCGAATGATGAGCACGCCGTCGGCGAAATGCTCCCAGGCGTCGGGGCTATCGACGGCCGGGTCGGACAGAAAGTGCAGGATCTCGCCGCGGACGGCAGAGAGGGGCGGGGGGGTACAACTCATGGGGAATCCTCTGTCGGGCGTTTGAGTCGGTTGGAGCGGGCCGTGCGCTGATCGGGTCACGCCGCCCGATGCCGGTTCAGCTTGCTCGCAGCCTGTGTCGCGCCGCGGAGCTGCAGGACTTCGGCCGCGACCGAGATCGCGATCACCTCCGGCTCCTTGCCGGACAGGCCCGGTGTGCCGATGGGGCAGTGCATGCGGGCGATGGTCTGTTCGGCATAGCCGCGCGCGCGCAGGCGGTTCTCGAAGCTGGCGCGCTTGGACTGCGAGCCGATGAGGCCGCACAGGCGGGCGTCGCCGCGGTCGAGGATCGCGCGCACGAGCTCGAAATCGAGCGCATGGCTGTGGGTCAGCACCAGAAAGATCGCATTGGTGGGCGCCGAGCGGACTTCGGCCTCGGGGGTGTCGGTGCAGCTGATCTCGATGTTGGCGGCGACCTGGGCCGGGAATTCTTCTTCGCGCGGGTCGATCCAGCGCACCCGCATCGGAAGTCGCCCGAAGACTTCGGCCAGCGCCCGGCCTACATGGCCGGCGCCAAACAGCATCACCTCGAGTTCGGGTGGCATGCTGACGTCGAGCAGCATGTCGGTGCCCTGGCCGCCATCACGGCCAAGCAGCAGCGCCCCGTCGGCGGGTTCGCTCAGCAACGCGCGGGCCCGCTCGACCAGTGCCGGCTCGGCCAGCGCAGCAAGGCTGCGTTCGTCGAAGACGGTGGTCGGGTGCATCTTGTCGCCAAGATGTACTGCACGACCCCACGGGCGATTCTCGGCCGAAAACTTGCACGCGGCTTCGACCCAGGCGTGCTGCTCGATGCCCACCGGTTCGAAGGCAAGCTGCACGATTCCGCCGCAGCATTGGCCGACGCTGGCGCCGAGCGGAAAGCGCACCAGCGTGGGCGCGGTGGCTGCGTCGGCAATCAGCTGGCGGGCGATCGCGATGGCCCGCAGTTCGAGCTGGCCGCCGCCGATGGTGTCGTGGCAGGCGTTTGCAGTCACGATCATGCGTGCGCCCGCGGCGCGCGGCGTCGAGCCGCGGGTGGCGGCCACGCTTACCAGGACTGCGGGGGTGTCACTGGCGAGCAGGCGCGCCAGTTCGTTGATCCAGGTGTTCATGGCTGGCTCACCTCGGTAGCGGCTTGCCGGGCCGGCGCGGGTACGCTCGCGCCCTGATCGTGGCTGCCCTTGGCGTCGAGCTCTGCGCGCACCGCGTCGATCGCGTCGAGAATCGCCTCGGGCGTAGCCGGCGCGCGCAGTGCCGGATTGCAGTATTTGCCGCCGACCGCAGCGATGGCGTCGCGAATCGCGAACAACACCGAAAAGCCCAGCAGCAGCGGGGGTTCGCCGACGGCCTTGGAGCGCAGCACCGTATCTTCGTTGTTCAGGTTGCGAAACAGGCGGGTGTGCAGCGCGGCAGGGCTGTCATGCGTGGCGGGAATCTTGTAGGTCGAGGGGGCGTGCGTCATCAGCCGGCCATCCTTGTTCCACCACAGCTCTTCCATCGTCAGCCAGCCCATGCCCTGGATGAACGCGCCTTCGACCTGGCCGATGTCGATGGCCGGGTTGATCGAGTTGCCGGCGTCGTGCAGCAGGTCGGCACGCAGTAGCCGCCATTCACCGGTCAGGGTGTCGATCAGCACTTCCGCGACGGCCGCGCCGTATGCGAAGTAGTAGAAGGGGCGGCCGGTCAGCGTGCTGCGGTCCCAATGCAGCTTGGGCGTGGTGTAGAAGCCGTCCGACCATAGTTGCACGCGCGCGAGGTAAGCCTGCATGACCAGTTCGACGAACGGCAGCGTGCGGTCGCCGACGTAA
>JAEUNS010000010.1 GCA_016790005.1 Zoogloeaceae bacterium | reverse complement strand
CACCAATGCCGCCAACATGGCCCGCCGTGCCGCAGCGCTACCGCGCGGTGTCGGTCAGGCCCATCCAGTCTTCGCCGTGCGCGCCAAGAACGCCGAACTGTGGGACGTCGAAGGGCGTCGCTACATCGACTTCGTCGCCGGTATCGCGGTCGTCAACACCGGCCACTGCCACCCCAAGGTAGTCGCCGCAGCGCAGGCGCAGATCCCGCTCTTCACCCACACCGCGTTCCAGGTCGTAGCCTATGACGGCTATGTGAGCCTGTGCGAGCGCCTCAACGCGCTAGCCCCGGGCGACGGCCCGAAGAAGACGATGCTGATCAACACCGGCGCCGAGGCGGTGGAAAACGCGATCAAGATCGCGCGTGCCTTCACCGGCCGCCCGGGCGTCATCGCCTTCAACGGCGGCTTCCACGGCCGCACCCTGTTGGCGCTGGGCCTCACCGGCAAGATAGACCCCTACAAGCTCGGCGTCGGCCCCTTCCCCAACGAGATCTACCACGCGCCCTTCCCCAGCGCGCTGCACGACATCAGCGTCGATGACGCGATCCACGGCATCGAGCTCCTGTTCAAGAACGACATCGAGCCCAAGCGCGTCGCCGCCTTCATCGTCGAACCGGTGCAAGGCGAGGGCGGCTACTACCCGGCGCCCGACGAATTCCTGCAGCGCCTGCGCATCCTCGCCGACAAGCACGGCATCCTGCTGATCGCCGACGAGGTGCAGACCGGCGTCGCGCGTACCGGCAAGTTCTTTGCAATGGAACACAGCGGTGTCGTACCGGACATCATCACCATGGCCAAGGGCCTGGGCGGTGGCTTCCCGGTCGCAGCGGTGGTCGGTCGTGCCGAGGTCATGGACGCACTCAACCCGGGCGGCCTCGGCAGCACCTATGCCGGCGCCCCGCTCGCGGTCGCCGCCGCGCTGGCGGTGCTGGACGTGGTCGAAGAAGAGCAGCTGTGCGCCCGCGCCGCCGAGATCGGCGAACGCATGCAGGCCCGCCTGCGCCAGCTCGCCGCGAAGCACAAGACCGTGTCGGATGTGCGCGGTCTGGGCGCGATGGTTGCAATCGAGTTCTGCCATGACGGCGACCCCCACCGCACCAACGCCGAGCTTACCAAGGCCGTTGTCGCCGAGGCGTTGTCACGCGGCCTGCTGCTCCTGTCCTGCGGCAGCTACGCCAACGTGCTGCGCCTGATGGTGCCGCTCACCATCGAGCACACGGTGCTGGATGAAGGCCTGGAGATCCTGGCCGCGTCGATCGACGCAGTAGTGGCGCGGGGCTGACGCCAGCCATCGAAGCTTCATTCAGAAACCGCCCGTACCTCACCATGCCACCATGCTTGCGGTGTGGTACGGGCGACCGTCATTCTTTGGCCGGAGCCGCGTCCGCCGCTGGTGCTTCGGCGGCTGCCGGTGTCGGAACTGCGGGAGCGGCAGGGGGCGCTTCGACGGCCGCTGGCGCTGCGGACGGTTTGGCCGCGGCTGGCGCCGGTTCCACCGCAGCGCTGGGCGTTTCTGTTGCGGTTCTGACGCGCTCGAGCCACATCTGCAGCACGCCTTGGTGCCACAGCCCGGCGATCACCGCGACCAGCACCACCAGGAACACATAACGCTTCCAGGGGGTGCGCTTCTCGGCATAGGGGTCGTCGAGCGAGCGCGATGCGCCCTTGGGCAGGGTCGCTAAGCCGGTTAGAGAACCACCAAACGGAATGTTGATGCGCGCGCGAGTATTTACCGCCCAGCCGTTGGCGTCGAGCAAGGGCCCGAGGTTGCGCTGTCTGAGCTTGAGCCACGCCAGCAGCATCGACGGCCCGGAAATCAACAACATGGCTCCGACGACGACCAGCGGAAGCTGCCAGATCGGCAAGCTCAGCAAGCCACCCACCACTGCCGCCAGCGCTGTCCCGATCGCCCCCAGGGCAAGGCCGATGGCGGCGAAGATACCCGCGAACTTGGCAATGTCGAACGGCACGGCAGGTGCACCTGGTGCCGCGGGTGCCGCAGGCGCCTCGACCTTGGCGGCGGTGCTCGCGACGCTGGCGGCGGCGTTGGCATCGACGGCCTTTTCGCGCGCGGCGGCGAACTTCTGGATCTGCTCGCCAATCATTCGTCCAATCTTGCGGTAGGGCGACCAGAACGCCTGGCGCACGCTCACCGGATTCTCGACCACTCGGGCCACGGTCGCGTTCCAGTCGCGACCCTGGCGGTCATAGAACACACCGTTGCGGCCCGGCACCATCAGCTCATCGACCTCGCCGCCGGTCATTGCAGCGACGATCGTGATCGGTGCCTCGTCCTTGCGCTGGCAGGTGCAATAGACCAGATAGGTGCCGCTGAACGGCGCCAGCGTGCTGTGCTTGTCCATGTTCGACACCCGCATGCACAACTCGCAGCTGCGCTGGTCGAGGTAGAGCGTGCCGGCCTGGAAGATCGCCTTCTTGCGCTTGCCGTAAAAGTCGGTAAGCGATACGAAGTTGTTGAGCAGGGTGACCAGATCGCGGCGGTAGCGCAGCACTCGCTCGACGCATTCGACGCTCTCGGCAGCGGTCTCGGACTGCTTGTCGCGCTCGATCAGCCCAGCCAG
>JAEUNS010000466.1 GCA_016790005.1 Zoogloeaceae bacterium | reverse complement strand
AAGCCGGAAAATATATTGCGCGTCTGGCTCTCGATCTGCTCCTGCATCTGATCGAACATTTTTTTGCTCTGTTCGACATAGGCCCCCATCACACTTTGCAGGGCCGGCCCCTGAAAATTGAGGAACTGGGCCCACAGATCCTGGCTGATCGGACTGTTCTCGCCGTAGATCGTGCGCGCCTGCTCCTGCAGCTTGGCCTGCATTTCGGTGAACGCCTTGATGTTGTTCTCAAGGTACTTGCCCATCATGCCCTGCGTCGCGTTGCCGTAGAACCGGATCATGTGCGACAGCAGGTCGCTGGTGAACATCGGTGCGCCACCCGCCTCTTCCTCGAGAATGATCTGCAGCAGAATGCTGCGGGTCAGATCCTCGCCACTCTTGGCATCGACAACCTGAAACTCGTCCCGCGCAAGCACAAGCTCCTTTACATCGGCGAGCGTGATGTACGAACTCGTGCGGGTATCGTAAAGACGTCGGTTGGGATACTTCTTGATAAGGCGGGCTTTTTCGACCATTTTCAGTTCATCTCCTTGGCAGTGGTCAGCGCCACATGCTCCTGTTTGATTATAACGCGCTGCAATAGAAAAAACCCCGCCACTGGCGGGGTATGTCGGGCTGCAACGTAAAACATCATGCTTCAGCACATGTGCAGGCCACCGTTGATGTTGATCGTCGCGCCGGTCACATAACCCGCCAGATCGGAAGCGAGATACGAACAGAGCGCGCCAATTTCTTCCGGCTTGCCGAGACGCTTCATCGGAACGGTATCGATGATGCCCTGGCGAATATCGTCACGAATGGCCATGACCATGTCGGTGCCGATGTAACCCGGCGCAATCGCATTGACGGTAACACCCTTGGTGGCGAGCTCGGCTGCGAGCGCCTTGGTGAAGCCCAGCACGCCAGCCTTGGCGGTCGAGTAATTCGACTGCCCTGCCTGACCCTTCACGCCATTGACCGACGAAATGTTGATGATGCGACCCGACCCACGTTCCGCCATTCTGGGCGAAATGTGATGTGTGACGTTGAAAAGGCTGTTGAGGTTGGTGTTGATCACCGCATCCCACTGCGCCTTCTCCATTTTTGCGAAAAACTTGTCGCGGGTAATGCCCGCATTATTCACGAGTACTGCGATCGGGCCCACTTCAGCCTCGATCTTCGCAACCATTTCCTTGCAGGATTCATAATCGGAGACATCGCCTTCCGCGGCAACGAATTCGAATCCAAGTGCCTTTTGCCCGGCAAGCCATTCATCCCGCTGCGGAAAGCCCGGCAGACAGTTTGCGACCACTTTGAGGCCATCCTTGGCCAGCGCCTGACAAATTGCGGTACCGAGACCGCCCATGGCGCCGGTGACGAGTGCGACTTTCTGGGACATTGTCGAATCCTTCTGCATCAGGTTTGAGATTGAGAGATCTTCAGCGCATACCAGCTCGACCGTAACTGGCACAGCTTGTGGCCCCCCGGTTCGCAAAACTGATTGTACGCCTTTCCAATGAACGGATGGTGCATTGCAATATAAAAATGTTGCGCCGCAAGCAGAGACCAAAAAAAAGCGCCCCGAAGGGCGCCGCATTCCATACGTCCTGACGGGCGTATCAGAACATGTGCTGACCACCATTGATCGAGATGTTTGCCCCGGTGACAAAAGCAGCCTCTTCAGACGACAGATACGCGACCAGACCCGCGATCTCTTCCGGTTTGCCCAGACGCGCAACCGGAATCTGCGGCAGGATCTTCGAATCGAGAATCTCCTGCGGGATCGCCATCACCATCTTGGTACCGATGTAACCCGGGGAAATCGTGTTCACGGTCACGCCACTGCGTGCAACTTCCAGCGCGAGCGCCTTGGTGAAACCATGCATGCCAGCCTTGGCCGCAGCATAGTTGGTCTGGCCGAACGCGCCCTTTTGGCCGTTGACCGAAGACACGTTGATGACGCGCCCCCACTTGCGCTCGACCATGCCATCCAGAACCTGCTTGGTCATGTTGAAGACGCTGTCGAGGTTGGTGCTGATCACCGCATCCCAGTCGGCCTTGCCCATCTTGCGGAAGGTCATGTCACGCGTGATGCCGGCGTTGTTCACCAGCACATCGACCGGCCCGACCGCCTTCACGACCTCTTCGACGCATGCCTTGGCCGAGTCGAAATCAGCGACATCGCAAGGAAAGGCCTTGAAGCCATACCCCATGTTGTTCATGGTCGTCAGCCACTCGGCCGCCTTGCTGTTACCCGGCGAATGGGTTGTCACGACCTTGTAGCCAAGGGCTGCCAGCTTGATGCAGACTGCTTCACCCAGCCCGCCCATTCCGCCTGTTACGAGTGCAACTCTAGACATATTATTGACTCCTCTCCCGTACTGATCTCTCGAAGGGGTTTGGCGTGATACGGCAGCGCCCCCCGTACTCGCTGCCACGCATTACTGATGCCCGAGCCTGGCTTCAGGCCCGTTCCTTGACATATCGGCCCGGTGCCGGCTCGATCGGATTGTAACGGACATTGCCGGGGCGACCGCGCGCTGCGACCTGTTTGCCTCCGCGCACCTTGAGCCATTCGATCCAGTGCAGCCACCAGCTGCCCTTGTGCTCGGCGGCCGTTTCGAGCCATTCATCGGGATCTGCGACCGCCGACGCGCTGGTCCAGTAGCTGCGTCGATTCTTCGACGCCGGGTTGATCGCCCCCGCAATGTGACCGCTGGCGCCCAGAACGAAGGTGGTTTCCCCGCCCAGCAAGGGACGCGCATGATAGGCACTCTTCCACGGCACGATATGGTCTTCACGCGCCGCCAACAGGTAGGCCGGCACATCGACCTTGCCCAGATCAACCTTTACGCCGAGCATCTTGAGCTTGCCCGGAACGCGAAGATTGTTCTCGAGGTACATGTTGCGCAGATACCAGGTCAGGAAGGGGCCCGGCAGATTGGTGCTGTCGGAGTTCCAGTACAACAGGTCGAAGGCTTGCGGCTTGTTGCCCTTGAGATAATTTCCGACCACGTACTGCCACACCAGATCATTCGCGCGCAGGGCCGAAAACACGTTCGCAAGTTCCTGGCCCTTGAGCAAGCCGCCCTTGCCGATGGCCGCTTCGCGTGCTGCAACGCTGGCCTCGTCCACCAGGCAACCGAGTTCGCCAGCTTCGGCGAAATCGAGCAGCGTGGTCATCAGGGTAAGGCTCTCCACCGGGTCTTCTCCCCGACCCTTGGCGACCGCGAGCGCCGAGCTCAGGATGGTTCCGCCCACACAAAAACCCAGCACGTTGGGCTTCTTGACCCGGGTGACATCCCGAACCACCTCGAGGGCCGCCAGCGGGCCCTTTTCGAGGTAATCGTCCCAGGTCGTACGGGCTTCAGTCGGGCCCGCGTTCTTCCACGACACGAGGAAGACGGTGAAACCCTGCTCGACGATGAACCGCACCAGAGAGTTCTCCGGCTGCAGATCCATGATGTAAAACTTGTTGATGCATGGCGGGACGATCAGCAGTGGCCGCTCGGCGACCTTGTCGGTCAGCGGCGCGTACTGAATGAGCTGCATCAACTCATTCTCGAAGATCACCGCACCGGGCGAAACCGCAAGATTGCGACCGACCTCGAACGCACCGTCGTCAGTCATCGAGATCCGCCCCTTCTCGAGGTCGGCGAGCAGATTCTTGATACCCTGGGTGATGCTTTCACCCTTCGAGTCGAGCGCAGCCTGGACAAACTCGGGATTGGTGGCAGCGAAATTCGATGGCGCGAGCGCATCGAGATACTGGCGGGTCAGAAACTGCACCCGCGCCTTTGCCCGACCGTCAGCCATCGGCAGTGCGTCGGAGATCTTGCTCAGATAATTGGAATTCAGCAGATAGGCTTGGCGCATGTAATCGTAAACCGGGCTTTCCTGCCATGCTGGCGAGGCGAAGCGACGGTCACCCGGCTCGGGCTGCACCACCGGCTCGGCGCTCTCGCCCGGCTTGCGCTGCAGAACCGAGCTCCAGAGTGCAGCATGCTGACGTGCAAACTCCTGTTGAAGTTCGTTGAGAACCTCGGGCTCCGGCATCGGCAGCTGCGGCAGCGGCGTACCGCTGGTGTCCTGCACCACTGCCTGCTGCCTGGCCATCATTTCGAAAAAATTCTTGGCCATTGCTTGGCCGAACTGCAGCACCCCGTCCATGGCGGCACCGGCTTTACTATCGTTGGAATCCGACATTCCTCCTCCTTGAGGACATTGCACTTCAGTCTGCAAACCGCGCCGCCCGAATCATGCCACGCTTTGGCCCACCGGATACACTGGGGGAAACGGGTACAATCCATTCATGTACCTGATTGCAATCGCCTGGCTTTACGTCGTCGTTATCGTGTCGGTATCTGACGACACCGTACTTGGTGGCCTGGTCACCTTCTTTTTCTGGGGCCTCGGCCCTCTTGCGCTGTTCCTCTGGCTCTTCGGCACCCCCGCAAGGCGTCGAAACAAGGCAAGGCGCGAAGCAGAAGCCGGCACGGCCTCGAACGATAGTTCCGAAATCAATCGCAATCAATAGGCATCTTCCGAGCCATCTACCGAATCGGTCACTTTTTGTGCCCCGCTGAGCGCCACCGGAGCTTGGTCGTCAAGCCAGATCAGGGACGCAAATCGCCCGGTGATGCCCTCTCGCCGATATGAGTAAAACAGTCGATGGCCGGTGAAAGTGCAGATATCACCGCCGGCGACCCATCCGACCCCCGCCCGCAGCAGGCTTTGGCGCGCGAGCATGAACAGGTCGGCCAGCCACTTTCCCGGCTTGCCGGTCGCAACAAAAGCATGCTTCGCCGCAGGATCGGAGGCCATGAAAAGGGCCCTCACCTCGTCCCCCACCTCGAAGGCCTGCGGCCCGATGGCCGGGCCCAGCCATGCCAGCAGATCACGGGGCTTGACGTGCATGCGCTCGACCGTCTGTTCCAGCACACCGGCGGCCAGCCCGCGCCAGCCGGCGTGCGCCGCGGCAACCACCGTTCCGGCGCGATCGCACAACAGCACCGGAAGACAATCGGCGGTCAACACCGCGCAAGCCAAACCGGGACTGCGCGAGACCGCGGCATCGGCCACCGGCACCGCTGCTGCAACACTGGATTTGTCGAGCTCGACGACTCCCGTTCCATGCACCTGCTCCAGCCACACCGGTTGGGCGCCGCAGCGACGAGTCAGCAACGCCCGGTTGCTCGCAACCGCCCCGGCGTCATCGCCAACATGAGTTGCCAAGTTCAATCCGTCGAACGGGGCCAAACTAACGCCCCCTTCGCGGGTCGTTATCAGGCTGCGGACATTGCCCGGTGCGGGCCAGTCGGGGCTCAGCCACGCATCGCTCATGCTGTGTGCCCCTGGCTGCGAAGTTGCTCGATGAGGTCGAGCAGATCTACCGGCAATGGCGCCTCCCATGCACATTCGACCCGTGTGACCGGATGAACCAGCCCCAGCCGGAACGCATGCAACGCCTGGCGGAGAAAGCCCGCCAGCAAGGCATTGTTACAGCGACGCAAACCGTAGGTCGTATCGCCAGCGAGCGGATGTCCGATGCTGGCAAGATGCACGCGGATCTGGTGGGTGCGTCCGGTCTCGAGTCGGCACTCGACCAGCGACGCATCGACGAAGCGCTCTCTCACATGGTAATGGGTGAGCGCGGGCCGCCCTGAA
>JAEUNS010000451.1 GCA_016790005.1 Zoogloeaceae bacterium | reverse complement strand
ATGACGGTCACCGGCAAGATCCAGAAATACCTTATTCGCGAACAGATGAAGCGTGAACTGGGCGGTTGAACTCACGCCAGAGCAAACAAGCTCAACGCGCGTTTTTGCGTCACGATGGTGAAACACGCCTTAGAATGCGAGAGTTTGCATATTTGTCGATTCTCGCTGCCTCTGCGGCCGTGCTCCATATGCCCCGACACATTGCCCCTCGCGCCGCGCCCCCCATTGCCCTGAAGATGGCCATGCTTTGCTGGTGTGGCAATCTACTCGCTGCCGCGCCGTCGGACGCAGACCTGATGCGCCTGCTGCCCTTGTCGCTGGAGGAGTTGATCAACACCCCGATCGTGACCGCCTCGCGGCGCGTCGAGGCCCGCGACCATACGCCGGCCCATGTCATGGTCGTGACCCGCCAGCAGATTCGCGAACGCCGCTACCGCAACCTGGCCGATCTGCTCGAAGACATGCCGGGCGTGGATTTCATGCGCGGCACCAAGTCATCGAGCTACAACAACTTCAGCTTTCAGGGTCACAACAGCAACAACAAGTTGCTGATCATGCTCGACGGCGTGCGTATCGACCACCCGGCAGGCGGCAAGATTCCGGTAGCTGAGAACTTCGCGCTCTATCATGCGCGTCAGGTCGAAGTGCTGTACGGCCCGGCAGCGGCGCTTTACGGGGCCGATGCGGTGGCCGGGGTGGTGAACATCATCACCGACCGCGCAGCCGATGCGCAGGGCGCCTGGGTCTCGATCGGCGGCGGGCGCTTCGACAGCAGCGCGCTCGAATTCATGGCGGGTGCGCGCAACGAGGACAAACTCGCCATCACCGTCGGCGGACATGGCCAGCGCAGCGATCGTGCGCCGCTCGACCGCTATTTTCCGGGCGACTTTCCGCGCGTCGATGCCACGACCTTCGGCGGTGAAGTCGTCGTTCCGGCCGCCGAACGCGAAAGCTACACCGGCGAGATCGCCAGCCATAGCGTCTATGCTCGCGTGGATGTCGGCGAGCGCCTCACTTTCGGCCACTATCAGAACTTCTTTCGCCAGCTCACCAGCACCGGCGACCGGCCCGACACAGCGCTGTATCTATCTGACGCGCGCTGGGAAACCCGCACCGAAACCACCTACGGCCGCCTCGGCTTCGACCTGGGTTCTTCGGTGAGCGCCGAACTACTGATCGACTACTCCGAACAGGAGGTCGATCCGCGTTCACGCTATGTGAACATCTTCACCAACTTCGCCGACCAAGGTTACGACTACACGCGCGCGACCCGCACCGGTATCGAGCAGACCCTCAACTGGACGATCAACACCAGCCACAGCGTCCAGGCCGGCATCGGCTACCAGGACTATTACGCGATCGAAACCCCCGATCTGCCACAGCGCTTCGATACCAGTCGCAGCCCCGCCGACCAAGGGCTGAGCTTTATCAATACGACCCTGCCGATTCAGATTTTCGAGGCGAACTATCACAACACCCATGGCTATGCGCAGCTTCAGTCGGACTGGAGCGACACGATCTCGACCATGGCAGGCCTGCGTTACGACAATCACTCAGCCTATGGTGACAGCACCAACCCGCGCCTGGGGGTGGTGTGGCGACCACGCGCAGACCATGTGTTCAAGGTTCTGTATGGCGAAGCGTTCAGGGCACCCTCACCCGAAGAATCACTCAGCGCGTTCGGCAGCTTCACCGGCGAAACCGACGCCGACGGCAACTACGTAGGTTCGGGCTTTCGGGTACCCAACCCGAACCTCGAACCCGAGACCTCTGAGACGCTCAGCCTCACCTGGGACTGGCGCCCGCGCCCGAACCTCAACCTGATCGCGAACCTCTATCGCAGCCGGGTCAGCAACCTGATCGCAACCCTCGAGGAAAGCACCCCGACCCAGTACATTCCCGGTGCGGTTCTGAGCAACACCACGATCAAGGGCAATGCCGGCCGTGAGAGTCACAACGGTCTCGACCTCATGGGCCAATGGCGCTTCAAGCTCGGCAGCCACTGGTCGGGAGACCTTTGGGGCAGCGTGAGCTTCATCGAAGGCGACATCCGCGAAGGCGCCGAAACCAGCGACTGGGACTTGAGCTACATTGCCAGCCGCAAGGCGCGCCTGGGCGCGACCTTTCGCTACCTCGACCACTTCACGATCACGCCCCGCCTGGCCTGGGTTGGTGACACCACCACCGGCCGCAAGGACCGCACAAGCCCCGGCGCGCGGATAGAAGCACCGAGCTATACGCTCGCCAGCCTGCATCTTGGCTGGCACAAGCTTGCCGGCGACCATGTCAGCCTGTGGCTCGACATCGACAACCTGTTCGATCGACGCTATCGCGTTGCGCACGGCTCGGCCGGCACCACCTTCGTCAGCATGCCGCAGCAGCCACGCACCTGGATGGCGACGCTGGAGTACCGGTTCTGAGGACTGGCGAATCTTGACCCATTTCGCGAAGGCCTTCCTCGCGACCCTGTTCTCAGGCGTCCTCTGCTGTGGCGCGGTGCTGGCACAAAGCAGCGCAGTGTCCGAACAGACACTCAAGGCGGTGCTTTTCTTCAAATTGCCGATGTTTGTTTATCACGGCGACGAGGGACGCAAGCCATCCGTACTGCGTTTCTGCGTACTCGGGGCAAGCCTGCTCGACTCGGCCCTGAAGAGCCTTGCCGAACAAGGCAACACCGAAGGTCCGGTCGAGTTCAGAAACGTCGCTGACGCCAAAAGTGCAAAGGCATGTGACTTTCTGTTCATCGGTCGATCCGAGAGCAACAAGCTTGACTCGACCCTGCAGGCCCTCGACGCCGCCCATGTGGTCACGGTATCGGACATCCAGGGCTTTGCGCACACTGGCGGCATGGTCGAACTTGCCCTGCGTCCGGGCGGGAGCGGGCTGCAGATTCTGATCAACCGGCGCGCCGGACGTGATGCCGGCATAGAGTTCAACGCCCAGTTGTTGCGCCTCGCTGAGATCGTCGAGGAATAACGTGACTTCGAACACCCTTGCCAAACGCTTCAAATCTCCGACCACGCTCGGCGGCAAACTGGTCTTCCTGAGCTCGGCCTCGCTGGTGGTCGCAGCCGTTCTGATTTTTGCGCTCATCACCTACCAGCAACAGCGATTGATGCGCGCGGAGTGGCTTGAGTCGCTTTCGGCCCAGGCAAGCCTCATCGCCACCAACAGCATGGCTGCCGTGATTTTTTCCGACCGGATCGAAGCGGGCCGCCTGCTGGCCTCGGTGGCGAGCAGCCCGGCCGTCATCCATGCCCGGCTGATCCTCCCGAACGGCGAGACTTTTGCGAGCTTCGCCCGCAACAACGACGTCTTAGTGCGTCGACCACCCGCGAGTTCGTCGGGCCATGCGTTCGACGCGACCACCCTGACCGTCTGGATGCCGGTGCGCGAAGGCCAGAAGGAGCAGGCGACGGTCGAACTGACCAGCTCGCTCGAACCGATGCATCGGGTGTTCAGGCGTACCGCGCTCGAGACCGTGAGCGTGCTTACGGCAGCGCTGATCTTGTCGTTGTGGCTGTCGCGTCGGGTAGTGCGCAGGTTGTCGGCACCCATAGCCGAACTGAGCGCACTCATGCGCCGCCTGGTGAGCGATACCACCCTGCCCGATCGTGCCAGCGCAGCGGGCGACGACGAGGTTGCCGAACTGGGCCGCGGCCTCAACCGGCTGATCGATACGGTTCAGGTGCGCGACCGCGAACTTGCCGAGTATCGCGATAATCTCGAGCGACTGGTCGTGCAGCGCACCCATGCGCTGGAGCAGGCCATCGAGGATGCGCGGCAGGCAAACGAGGCAAAATCGAGCTTTCTCGCCCGCATGAGCCACGAGATCCGCACGCCGATGAACGCCATCGTCGGATTCGGCAAACTGCTGACCCGCACTCCGCTCGACCGCCGCCAACGCGAGCATCTCGAGAAGATGTTGCTCGCCTCGGATTCACTGCTCGGCGTTATCAACGATGTGCTCGACTATTCGCGTATCGAGGCCGGCAAGCTTTCCCTCGAATCGATTTCCTTCGACCTCAACGAGGTCATCGACAAGGCGCTCGGTGTGGTCGCGCTGGGCGCCGAAGCGAAGGGCCTCGAGCTCATCGCCCGAATCGATACCGACGTTCCGCGCCGAGTAGTGGGCGACCCGCTGCGGCTCGGCCAGATCCTGATCAACCTTGCCGGCAATGCGGTCAAGTTCACCGAGCGGGGCGAGGTGGTGATCACCGTCGTGCGCGACCCGGTGTGCGACGATGGCATCGGACTGGTTTTTTCGGTCAGGGATACCGGTATCGGCATCGCGAGCGAGCATCGTTCGATGCTGTTCGACCCCTTCACCCAGGTCGACGACAGCGTGACCCGGCGTTTTGGCGGTACAGGCCTGGGCTTGACGATCTGCGCCCAACTAGTGCGGCTGATGGGCGGCGCGATCGAGATCGACAGCACCCCCGGTTCGGGCACCACATTCAGATTCTGGATCAGGGTCGCTGAAGATTCGGCGGCGCCACAAACCCCGTCGCTGCCGCCCACCCAGACCGGACGCAGGGTGCTGGTGATCGATGACAATGCAAGTGCGCGCGACGCGCTGTGCCGAATGCTGTCAAATCTCGGTCTCGTGGCTGAGTCGGCCGGCGACGCCACGCAAGGCCTGGCACGCATGCGCACCGCCGTTCATGAGGGTCGGCGCTTCGAAGTGGTACTGATCGACTGGTCGATGCCGGAGGTCGATGGCCTGCAGGCTGCCCGCAATATCCAGACGAATGCTTCAACGCTGGGCGACCCCAAGCTGGTGTTGATGATCGGCGCGAGCGGCTATGAGACGGTTGCAGACCGCACGCTGGAGGCCGGCATCAGCCAGCTCCTGATAAAGCCGATCAGCGAATCGGCATTGCGCGAAACCATGCTCGCGAGTGTCGGCACGGAGTCGCGCGGCAGCCATGAAACAGGCCACGGCGTCAGCGGCTCGAAGCCATCGTTCGATTTCAGTGCAATTCGCGGTGCCTGTGTGCTGCTGGTGGACGATGTCGCCCTCAATCGTCAGGTCGCGCGTGAATTCCTGCATGAGGCGGGGCTGCGTATCGTCGAAGCGGGCGACGGACGCGAGGCAATCGAACGCCTCGCACATGAAAATATCGCACTGGTTCTGATGGATATCCAGATGCCGGTGCTTGACGGCCTCGCGGCCACCCGTGCAATCCGTTCCAACCCCCGTTATCGCGATCTGCCCATCATCGCGATGACGGCCCATGCAATGGTCGGCGATCGCGAGCAGAGCCTGGCGGCGAGAATGAACGATCATCTGACCAAACCCATCGACCCCGACATCCTTTTTTCTACCCTGCTGCGCTGGATTCCACCGGGCAACTATGCCTCCAGCGAGCCCCCGGAGGTGCCTGGCCAGACAGAGCCGGAACTTCCCCTGCCGCGGCTGCACGACATCGACACCCAGCGCGGGCTGAGCAACCACATGGGACGTATCGGGTTCTACCGCAAGACACTGCTGGGATTCGAGCAGGCTTTCGGTGCCGGCAGCGACGAGATTGCGGTCGCACTGATCGACAATGACATCGACACCGCACGCCGGCGCGCCCATTCGATCAAATCGGCCGCCGCAACGATCGGCGCCGACGCACTTTCGCAATGCGCCCGCACGCTAGAAGACGCGCTTGCAAACGGCCTCGACCCACAGCCGGCGCTGAGCGCGTTCGTGCCGGCGCTGACAGCGGTGGTCGCCGAGCTGGCGCAGCTACGCGAGTCGCCGGCCGCAACGGTGCAAGGCTCAGGCACCCACAGCGCCGCTGCGCTCGAAGTGCTGACAAGGCTCGAAGCGATGCTCAAACGCCATGACGCGGCGACATCGCCTTTGCTCGACGAACTCTCGATCTGCCTGGGCGATGTTTCATGGTTGCCCATGCTCGCGCAATTGCGTGATCTGGTCGAAGATGTCGAACATGAACAGGCGCTCTCGCTGGTAGAACGATTGCGCGCAATGCTCACAGGAGTTCCGGGATGAATCCGCCCTTCACCGTGCTTATCGTCGACGACGAAAAACACAACCGCAATCTGCTCACCGAACTGCTCAAGGTCGATTACCGGCTCATCGTCGCCAAGAATGGCGAACAGGCACTCCAGCGTGCTCGGGAGCATCGCCCCGATCTGATCCTGCTCGACGTGCTGATGCCCGAGATGGATGGCTACGCAGTGATTCGCGCGCTCAAGCATGATGACGACACCCGCGACATTCCGGTGATTTTCGTCACCGCGCTCGATTCGGTCGAAGACGAAGAAAAAGGGCTAGACCTCGGGGCGGTAGACTACATCTCCAAGCCCTTTCACCCTCCGATCGTGCGCGTGCGGGTACGCAATCACCTCCAGTCGGTACAACAACGGCGCTTGCTAGAGCAACTCGCCCTGCTCGACAGCCTGACCGGCATCCCCAATCGACGCCGTTTCAACCAGGTATTCGAGCAAGAATGGCGCCGCTGTCTGCGCACCGGCTCACCGCTGTCGCTGATCGTGGTGGACGTAGACAACTTCAAGGCCTTCAACGACAACTTCGGCCATGCTGCCGGCGACGAAGTGCTGCGCCGAATCGCGATGTCATTGCAAAAGTCCCTGCGCAGGCCGGCCGACCTGGTGTGTCGTTATGGTGGCGAGGAGTTCGTCATCCTGCTGCCCGGCATCGCGATGGACGGTGCCAAGGCTCTGGCTGAGGCTTCGCGATTCGAAATCGAAGAACAGTATGTCGACGGTGAAACATCGGCGGCGCCGACCCATGTAACGGTCAGCATGGGGGGCATCACACGGGTGCCCAACCAGACGACGCCGGATCTAGCGCTGTTCAGTGAAGCGGATGCGAGCCTTTACGAAGCCAAGCGCCTCGGCCGCAATCGCATCGTATGGGCCGACGCAGCGCCCGGCAAATCGCCGTTTTCGCAGCAAACCCACGCCTGACCGGGCGTGGCCCGCCTGGCGAACGCGCTCACCCCTGGTTCAAACCCGTGACCCCCGGGTGGGCCGCATTGCCCTGCTCTAGCTGACGAATCGCGGCATCGCCGCGGCCTGCGAGTTCTTCCAGGCGGTCGATCTGCTGGTCAAGCTTCGGCAAGGCTTCGCGGCGATAGCGCGAGACTTCGTCGATCGCGCCGATCACATCACCGAATGCAGCCTCGAGCTTCTCCATGTCGAGCATCGAAGACGATGCCCGGGTCTGGATCTCGACACCCTGGCTGCGCAACGCCTTGGCGGTACCGGCGATGAGATCGGAAGTGGTCGAATTGAGCGCCTCTACCCGGTCCAGCACCAGCTTCTGATTGGCCAGCGCGAGCGCCACCGTAACCGCAACGTTGAGCGCCGAGACGGTGACGTTGATCGCCCGGTCAACCCCGCGAATGAGCTCGCGGTTGTTGCGGATCACCACCTCGAGCGCAAGCACCCCCTGCTGGCTCACCGCAAGCTGCTGCTGCAGATCGACGATGCGCTGGCGCAGCGGAAAGATCAGCTCTTCTTCGATGAAGCCACGCCGCGGCTCGTCCGGGGCGAGTTCGGCTGCCGAGCGTTCGAGGCGGGCGTCGATCATCCTGCCCAAGTCGATCTGACGACACAGTTGCACCAGGATATCGCGCAACACCTGTTGATCGTCGGCCAGGGTGACGTTGTCACGCCGCAACATGCCGGCACCCGATTCGAGATCATGAATGATCGCGTCGAGCGCCTCCTGTGCCGTTTCGAACTTGCGGAAATAGCGCTCGAGGCGATTCCCGACGCCGGGAATGAAGGACAGCGCCTTGGCGATGCCACCGGTCGAGAACTCGTGTCGCCCCGGGTCGAGATTTTCCATTTGTGAGCGCAAGTCGATCAGCGCCTTTGCGACCGGCCCACCTTCATCGCCCTGGTGGGCAAGCTTTCGAATCGGCTCCTGCAGCATCGCGCTGCGACGCGCAGCCTGGCGCTGCACCTCGATACCCATCCCATCGATGGCCTGTCTTTGCAGATCGGCGCTCGACATCGCCTCATTTGCAGCGAGCACATCACGCACAAAGGTGTCGGCCATCACCGCCAGTTGGGGGTCTTCGGCGGGCGTGGCCGGTAGCGCGGCCTCGACGCTCAGCGCAATCTCCTCGACCGGCGGTAGCGACAGGGAGAAAGCGGTGTCGGTTTTCAAGGGCTTGGGTTCATTCACGATTTCAATCCTTTCGATGATCAGGCACTACGCCCGTAAATATCGGCTTTTTCACTGAAGCGGCGCAGGTCTTCCAGGGCCTGCTCGGCTGCGAGCGCGGTCTTCGACTGGCCCGTATCCACCCGCGACACCGCCACGGCTGCATCGTCGAGTGCGGTCAACGCGGCCTCGACCCGCCCGCTCAGCTCACGCATGCGGTGCTCGGTCTCATCGACCAGCGCGAGGCGCTTCTCAAGTGCAACGAGTTCCTCCTCGGGACCGTCCGCCCCGAGTTGGGTGATCCGCCGCCGGACAAAGTCAGCGTCGATATTGACCACGCCCGAGGCCAGCGAGCTCACGCTGGCAAGCTTGTCGACGGCTCCGCGCGTCACCTCGCTCACCAAGCCGCGCGAGCGCTCGAAGGTGATCTCGCGTGGGTCGAATTTTGCCCCGATCACTTCGAGTGCATGCGAATAGCGCGAGTACAGCCGATCGGCCTGGATCGCTACATCTGGCCGTTGCAAGGCCAGCAGCCTGCGTTTGACCTCGATCAACGCGAGCACGGTGTCGTCGGCACCGGGCGGAGGCAAGCCGATATCCAGCACCCGCAAGCCGGATTCACGCTGCTGGCGCTCGAGAACCTCCTGCATGCGCAAGGCCTCCTGCTCCCGCTGATGCGCCAGGCGAGCCGCCTGGCGCCCGGCGACGAAACCCCGCCAACGCCGTTCGACGAAGATCTCGGCGGGGATCGCGCCAAGCCCGGCCAGCCAACCCGCGAATGAGGGCTCCAGCCCCCCCCACAGTGAGGTCGTGAAGGCCAACATTCCGATTGCCGGGGCAACGATCCAGTAACGCAGAATCAGTTGCCAGCGACTGGGAACCTCCGTCGGCAATGCCATACGCGGATTGAACAGGCCGAGCATGAACCACGGCATACATGACAACAACAGTCCGAAAGAAAAGCCTTGCAAGAAATCGAGCATCATCCATCGCCACCGAAAAATCTTTTGCCTGCTCCTTGGCGAAGCAGGTACTACCCTGGCCGCCACGGCAACTCTTGCGCTAAGTCTAACAGGCCTCTGACCCGGACACGCACGATTGGTGCGCCGGCCACGCTCGCGACCCTGCGAACTCGCGATCCGGACGCAGCGATGCCAACCGGCTCGTGCCCAAACCTGCAACGGGCCAGGCAAGGCTGCGGCTGGACGGCAAATGAATGAACTGCGTGCGTGGCACAAACTCCAGCAATGATCGCTTATTTGCCGTTATCGCTTGCATTCGCCATGAATCACGGGAAAAATCCAGATACATAAATAAACATCGAAGCAGGCGCAAGCCAGCCGGATGTAACCGAGGTCGGGCTTTTTTATGTGAGACGCAAGGTGCGTCATCTTCAGCTCAAGTCCGACAGGGTTTGGGTATGCGGACGACCTGCATTGTCGGTCTCATGATACCGGGTGGAAAAACCACCATCATCGATCCGAAGAATACAAAAGGGGAGGAAGACGGAATGATCAGTTCAGCAAGGGCAAAGTCTGCCATTTTGTGTCCGCTGGCGCTTACGTCGGCGTTCGGGCTTGTCAGCGGGGCAGCGTATGCGCAGGCATCCGATACCAGCAGCAATCCCTTCATAGCGAACGCCAAGGCCGGATACATGTTCCGGACCTCATACTTCGACCGTCGCTCCGACGGCGATGCGGTGTCGCCGGGTTTCACCCAACAGGGTATGGGTATCGGTGGATGGTTGTGGGGCAATACCGGCGAGATCAACAACATGCTCTCGTTCGGCGGCACCTACAATTTCACCGTGCCGCTCTATTCGCCGGACGAGAATCCCTACAACTTCATCCTGCGCGATCCCAAGCAGTCGAGTGTGAGCGTGCTGGGCGAAGCGAACGTAAGGTTTCGCTACGGCACCCACAATGTGGTGCTTGGCCGCCAGTCGATCAATCAGCAATGGTTCATGGAAGACGTTGCGCGCTTCTTCAACAAGCTCGACCAGAGCATGATCGGGCGTCGCGATGTGCGCGCGATGCACCCGATTCACTATGAGGCCGCGACCATTCAGGGCCGCTTCGCCGATGAAACGGTTCGCTACTACGCGGGCTATGTGGACCAGGCTCGCCAGATCAACGACAACGATTTCCGCAACCTCTACCAGGCCGTTTATCAGATCACCGTGTGGCCCGAGGAAAACAAGACGGGTGACTCGGACGGTGCGCTCTACGGGGGCGTGCAGTGGCGACCGCACAGGGACATGATGCTCGAGGGTTCGTATTACGCTCTCGACAACCTCCTCAACATGGTCTACATCGATTTCGACTATGTACATCGTCTCGAAAACAATCGCTATGTGCGCTTCGGCACCCAGTTCATGTACCAGGAAGGCAACGGTGACGCTTTGATGAGCAACATCAAGGATTTCGACACCAATTACTGGGGCATTTACGGCGAAACCCGCTTGATTCCGTGGCTTGCTGCCTACGGCATGGCCGGTATCACCGACGATGGCGAAGAAATTCGCTCACCCTACTCGATCGGCCCCTCCTACTTGGTGCAGCGCTTCGGCGAGAACTCGCGCGCGGGAGAAAGGACCTGGATCGTCGGCGCCCTGTTCGACTTCACCCCGCTGGGCGCGCGCGGACTGCAGTTCGACATCAGCTACGGCGAACGCACCGATCGGCACCTTGCCGCACATTCCGACCGACCCCTACCCGACTGGGACGAGGTCGCGACCGACCTGATCTATACCTTCCCGCAGGATAGCCCGCTCAAGAACATGCGCGCACGCGCACGGTATGCCAAGGTCTGGGAAAAGGGACCGGCCTTCATCGGCGGACAGATCCAGAACAACGACCGTACCACCGACGACACCCGCTTCGACATCAGCTGGAATATTCCCTTCAACTGATCGTCATCGCGCAATACGCCAGGTACGCCCTGCCCCGGCATGTCTTCGCCGACCGCTGTGTCTTCGAAGACATGCCGAATTCCTCAGTTTCAACGTGCAGCAATTTCCGAGGGCCATCAAGATCGCTGCGTGGGCCTTCAAGTCACGCCTTCACAACAATCACCGAAGTCCCCGAAATTACCCCGCTCGCGCTTGACGAGTGCACGCTGGCACCCGGACGCCCACCCGCGAACGGCCCTCTGGCGTCCGCTTGAGAGGCTAGACGGCGGCGCTCAAACCCGAAAGCGCTCGACAAGTGCCTCGAGTTGTTCAGCCTGCTGAGCCATTTCACGCGCACGCTGCGCACCTTCAAGTGCAAGCTGATGATTCCGGGAAGACGACAGTGCAACCTGCTCGACCCGCCCTGCGATGTCCTGACCCGCTGAACTCTGCTCGCTCAGGGCAGCACTGATCGTATGCATACGTTGGGCAGAGTCCCGCGCCAGTTGAGAGACCTCGCGAATCGCCTCACCTGCCTGGCGTGCGACCTGTACCCCGTGTTCAACCTGGGCAACACCCTGCTCCATTGCCGCTACCGAGTCGCGCGCACCTGTCTGAATGCGTGCGACGATCGTGACGATCTCCTGCGACGAACTGGTCGTGCGTTCAGCCAGTTTGCGTACCTCGTCGGCAACGACCGCAAACCCTCGCCCCTGCTCGCCCGCGCGAGCCGCCTCGATGGCCGCATTGAGAGCCAGCAGGTTGGTCTGGTCGGCAATCTCACGGATAACGCTGACCAGGCCCGAGATAACATCGGCGCTGTTGTCGAGCGTACGGATTGCCGCTGCCGAGCGCTGAACCGATGCCGATATCACCTCGATGTTGGTCACGGTTTCGTCGGTGATGCGCGCACCCGAGCTTGAGAGCTCACCCGAGCGCCCCGAGATCTCGACCACACCCTGCGCCTGAACCGACATCGAATCGATACTCGCAGCCAACTCCTCGACGGTCGCGGCCATGGCGCTCGCAGCATCACTCTCCTGGCGGCTGGCTTCTGCCGTCAGCTCTGCAGATTGCAAAAGCGCGGCGCCGCGCTCGCCTATGACCCGCCCGCTGCTGCGCACCTCGCGCACGATCGACTGCAGGCTATCCAGCAGTGTATTGAACGCATGGGCCGTGCGTCGGATCTCGTCGCCGCCAGACTCGTCCGCACGCAGGGTGAGATCGTTGGAACTCCTGACGCTGTCGGCCGCGGCAGCGAGCGCTTCGATGGGCGGCACGGTGCGGCGGAACACGAACCAGCAACCGAATGCGGTCAGCACGGCCGCAAGTACCGCACCCGCGATCAACATGATGCGTGCACGCGCGAATGTCGTCTGCGCTGCGGCGGCGGCCGCATCCGAGAGCGCCTCGATGCGGTCGGCCAGCACCTCCATCGCCTCTTCGAGCACCTCGAAGTCGGACTCGAACGCCTCGGCCACAGAATCCGACATGCGCCCCGCGCGCGCGGCCGCAACAGCGGCCGTGGCGCCGGCGCTGTAACGATCGATCACCACACGGGCTTCGGCTGTCAGCCGACCCACTTCCACTCCAAGATCGGCCGAACCGTTTTTCGCAACGTTGTCGCGCAGCCGGCTCAAATGACTCCCGAGTTCGGACACGATTTCGTCGATCCCCGCACTGTCGCCATCACGACCCGCCAGAATCGCAGCCAAAACGTCTGCACGGACTGCATCGTGCATCATGTCGGCGTCCATCTGCAGACGCACGGCACCAGTGGTCTCCTGCATCTCGCCGATCGTTTCGAACAAGTCGTCGATAAACACCAGCGCGGTCACCCCCATGCAGGCAAGCATCAGCAAGACCCAGAGGGAAAGCGCGGTCAGCATCGCTTTTACGGAGTATGTAGTCTTCATCGTTAGGGCACTCGTCATTGATCAAGGCGGTGGGCGTGAAGACTCATCGGCACAAACGCATCAAAGCTTGAGGCATATTTTCCGGGTCGGGACACTCCGGGTCAGAACACTGTAACAAGACCGCGTACGGCCCTATCCCCGCTGACGGCACGCCTCGAACAGGCAGATCCCGCTCGCGACCGACACGTTGAGACTCTCGACGCTGCCATGCATCGGAATGCGGGCCAGTTCGTCACAGGTCTCGCGGGTGAGCCGGCGCAGCCCATCGCCCTCGCTGCCCAACACCCAGGCCACAGAGCCCTTCTGATCGACTTCGAACACAGTCTTGGCCGCTTCACCGTCTGCGCCGACCACCCAAACCCCTGCCTCCTGCAGTTCGCGCAATGCACGCGCGAGGTTGGTCACGGTCACATACGGCACCGTGTCGGCCGCGCCGCTCGCGACCTTGGCTGCGGTGGCATTGAGACCCACCGCGCGGTCGTTGGGCGCGATCACCGCATGGGCACCCGCCGCGTCGGCAACCCGCAGACAGGCGCCGTGGTTGTGCGGATCCTTGATCGGCTGAGCGTCGTGTAGGGAAAGAGTGTGCACTGTC
>JAEUNS010000444.1 GCA_016790005.1 Zoogloeaceae bacterium | reverse complement strand
GGCAAGGTCGCGCGGGGCGGATTGCGCTGGTCGGACCGCATGGAAGACTTCCGCACCGAGGTGCTCGGCCTGGTCAAGGCCCAGATCGTCAAGAATGCGGTCATCGTGCCGGTCGGATCGAAGGGTGGATTCGTGGTCAAGAACCCGCCGGTGGGCGGTGATCGCGAGGCGGTGCTGGCCGAGGGCATCGCCTGCTACAAGACCTTCCTGAGCGGCCTGCTCGATCTCACCGACAACCTGGTACAGGGCAAACTGGTACCGCCCCCCAGCGTCGTGCGTCATGACGAGGACGACCCCTACCTGGTGGTCGCAGCCGACAAGGGTACGGCCACTTTCTCGGACTATGCCAACCAGGTGGCGGCCGACTACGGTTTCTGGCTGGGCGATGCGTTCGCATCGGGCGGTTCGGTCGGCTACGATCACAAGAAGATGGGCATTACCGCACGGGGTGCGTGGGAGTCCGTGAAGCGTCACTTCCGCGAGTTCGGGCTCAATACCCAGGAGCAGCCGTTTACGGTCGTGGGCGTGGGCGACATGTCGGGTGACGTGTTCGGCAACGGCATGCTTTTGTCGAAGAAGATCCGCCTGATCGCCGCATTCGACCATCGTCATATCTTCATCGACCCCAATCCCGATCCCGAGTCCAGCTGGAACGAGCGCGAGCGCCTGTTCGCACTGTCGCGCTCGTCATGGGACGACTACGACAAGAAGCTGGTCTCGGCCGGTGGCGGGATCTGGCCGCGCAGCGCGAAGTCGATCAAGCTCTCGCGCGAGGCACGCGAGGCGCTGGGGGTCGAGGCCGAAAACCTGTCACCGAGTGAGCTGATGCGCTCGATCCTGACGGCCCCGGTGGATCTTTTGTACAACGGTGGTATCGGTACTTACGTCAAGGCGAGTTCCGAGTCGGACGCCTCGGTGGGCGATCGGGCCAACGATGCGATCCGGGTGAATGGCGCAGATCTGCGCTGTCGGGTCGTCGGCGAGGGTGGCAACCTCGGCATGACTCAGCTTGGACGGATCGAGTTCGCGCTCAAGGGGGGCAAGATCAATACCGACGCGATCGACAACTCCGGTGGTGTCGATTGCTCCGACCATGAAGTGAACATCAAGATTCTGCTCAACAGCGTGGTTGCGGAGGGCGAGCTCACCGAGAAGCAGCGCAACAAGCTGCTTGCCGAGATGACCGACGAGGTGGCCGCGCTGGTGTTGCGCGACAACTATGCGCAGACCCAGATCCTGTCGCTCACCCATGCCGGCGGGGTGAGCCTGGTCGATGAGCAGGCGGACTTCATTCGCAAGCTGGGTTATGCCGGCAAGCTCAATCGCAAGATCGAATTCCTGCCCAATGACGAGGAGATCGGTGAGCGCAAGATTGCCCAAATGGGTCTAGTGATTCCAGAGCTGGCGGTTCTGCTGGCCTACAGCAAGATCGAGCTGTTCGACGACGTGCTGGCTTCGGATGTGCCCGAAGACCCGTACATTTCGACCGCGCTCGCGCGCTATTTTCCCGAGCCGCTGCGTGTGCGCTTTGCCCAGCAGATCAGCCAGCATCCGCTCAAGCGCGAGATCATCTCGACCCATGTTGTGAACAGCATGGTCAATCGCGTTGGTCCGACCTTCGTCAGCCGCCTGCAAACCGAGATGGGTGCAGCCAGTGCCGACATCGTGCGCGCCTACATGGCAACCCGCGAAGTGTTCGGCCTCGTGCAGATCTGGCGTGCCATCGAGGCGCTGGATAACCAAGTGGACGACACCGTTCAGAAGGCAATGATTCTGGATACCAGCCGCCTGGTGCAGCGTGGGACGATGTGGTTCTTGCGTCGGCGCGAGTGGCTGGCCGACCTGCAGGCCACGCTGGCCCACTTCTCGCCCGGGGTGCAGCGGCTCTCGGAGGGCATGCCAGACTTGGTGACGGCCAGCTATCGTGAGCAGCTCGAGAGAGTCAGCGCCCATTATGTCGGGCAGGGGGTGCCGGCTGATCTCGCATTCAGGATCGCGTCGCTGGATGAACTCTACTCGGCGCTGGATCTGGTCGAGGTGGCGGTCGAAACCAGCCGTGCCGAGGCCGTCGTGGCGAAGCTGTATTTTGAGCTTGGCGGCGAGCTCGATCTTTACTGGCTGGGTGGCCAGATCTCGGCATTGCCGGCAGAGTCGCGCTGGCAGTCGCTTGCCCGCAGCGCGTTGCGGGTTGACCTGTCGAGTCAGGCGCGTGCGCTGGCAGCCGATGCGTTGAAGCAGTTCGTCGAGCTTCAGGATGCCGATGAGATCGTCGCCGCCTGGCGGGTGCGCCACCAGCAACAGACCGA
>JAEUNS010000421.1 GCA_016790005.1 Zoogloeaceae bacterium | reverse complement strand
CTGCCGTGCTGCCGATACGGTTGACGCCGCTTACCAGCGCCTTGATGGTTGCGGTGACGATGTTGGTGTCGATGCCCACCCCGAAGCATTCGCTGCCCCCGTTGCTGGTTGCAAGCTCGAGAAATGCGCAGGCCCGTGCATCGCCGGCGCTGACGCTGGGGCTGATCGAGCGCTCCTCGAAGCTGCGCACCGACAGATCGAAGCCGAGCGACTGCAAGGCATGCACCGCTGCATCGACCGGGCCGTTGCCCTCGCCGACCAAAAGGTGGCGGGTGCCGTCGACCTCGACCACGAGGCGGATGCCCTGGGCGGCGCCATGCTCGAACAGATGATGCTCGCAGTAGCGCACCGGCGTATCGGTGTCGAGCCAGGTGTGCGAGAACAACGCCCAGATGTCGGCCGCGCTCATCTCACCACCGCACTCGTCGGTGACCTTCTGCACTTCGCGTGCGAACTCCACTTGGAGCCGGCGCGGCATCACGATGCCGTACTCGGCTTCGAGCAGATAGGCGACGCCGCCCTTGCCCGACTGGCTATTCACCCGGATCACCGAGTCGTAGCTGCGGCCGAGATCGGCCGGGTCGATCGGCATGTAGGGTACGTTCCAGAGCGCATCGGGCTGCTGCGCGGCGAAGCCCTTCTTGATCGCATCCTGGTGTGAACCCGAGAACGCGGTGAAGACCAGGTCGCCGACATACGGGTGGCGCGGATGGATCGGCAACTGGTTGCAGTGCTCGACCGTGCGTGCGACCGCATTGATGTCGGAAAAGTCGAGCCCCGGCGCAACGCCCTGGGTATAGAGGTTGAGCGCGAGGGTCACGATGTCGACGTTGCCGGTGCGCTCGCCATTACCGAACAGACAGCCCTCGACCCGGTCGGCGCCCGCCATCAGGCCGAGCTCGGCGGCGGCCACCCCGGTGCCGCGGTCGTTGTGCGGATGCAGGCTGAGGACCACGCTGTCGCGCCGGGCGAGATTGCGGTGCATCCATTCGATCTGGTCGGCATAGACGTTGGGCCCGGCGACTTCGACCGTGGCGGGCAGGTTGAGGATGACCTTGTCGGTCGGGGTCGCACCCCACTCGGCGGTGACCGCATCGCAGACCTCACGCGCAAAGTCGAGCTCGGTTGCGGTGAAGGTCTCGGGGCTGTACTGGAGTACGAACTCGGTTTGCGGTTGCTCGGCGGCGAGTTGCTTCACCAGCCGCACTGCGGATACCGCCATGTCGACGACCTCTGCCCGGCTCATGCCGAACACCACGTCGCGGAAGGTCGATGAGGTGGCGTTATACACATGGATGATCGCGCGCCGGGCACCGCGTACCGATTCCATGGTGCGCCGGATAAGGTGCTCGCGCGCCTGGGTGAGTACCTCGATGGTGACGTCGCCTGGTACATGGCCGTCTTCGATCAGATGACGTACGAAGTCGAAGTCGGTTTGCGATGCGGACGGAAAGCCGACTTCGATCTCCTTGAAGCCCACCTCGCACAGGGTGCGGAACATGCGCATCTTGCGCTCGACGTTCATCGGCTCGAACAAGGCCTGGTTGCCGTCGCGCAGATCGGTGCTCATCCAGATCGGCGCCTTGTCGAGGCAGCGGTTCGGCCATTGGCGGTCGGGGAGTGAAACCGGCGCGAAGGGGCGGTACTTGGTGGCGGGATTCTTGAGCATGGCAGCTTACCTCGGCAAAACGGGATGGGATTGGATGTAGTAGATGGTACCCAGGCAGGTGCCGCAGGCGGTTGCGATTTGAAGCCCAAATCGACCCCAGAATGGCAGAATGATGCACAGAATGTTAAATATAAGAACTATAATTGGGACTTGGCTTCGAAGTGAGGAATATCGTGCAATTCGACCGTTACGATCGCGAGATTCTCGATGCCCTGCAGCAGGATGCACGCATCAGCAACCAGGAGCTCGCCGAGCGCATCAGCCTGTCGCCGTCATCATGTCTGCGGCGGGTGCGCGCCCTGGAAGAGTCCGGCCTGATCGTGGGCTATCGGGCGCTGCTCGATGCCAAGAAGCTGGGGCTGTCGTTGTTGGCGCTGATCCACATCTCGATGGACAGGCACACGCCCGAGCGCTTCGACCGCTTCGAGGCCGAGATCGGCGCGATTCCGGAGGTGCTCGAATGTTTGCTGATCACCGGGCAGGACGCCGACTACCAGATCAAGGTTGCGGTTGCCGACATGGATGCCTACCAGGTGCTGCTGCTCAACCGCATCACCCGCATTCCTGGTGTTACCGGCGTGCATTCCAGCTTCGTGCTGCGTCGGGTAATCGACAAGACCGCGCTTCCGCTCGACAAGGGCTGAGGGTGCGCTGGCTGCGCTCAAACACGCTGGGTGCACTGCAACAGGATGACTGTGCGTGGGTACAATCCGGGTTCCGCCAACCAACAGGATAGGGTGCGGCACGCTCCAGCGTGCTTGCCCGAACAAACCGTACATGCCCCTCAGCCCCCAGGCCCAATCCCTGCTCGACATGGCCTACCGTGTTGGCGCACCGCGCTTTCACGAGTTTTCGCCGGACCAGGCGCGACGCTCGTTTCAGAAGCTGCAGTTTGCCTTTCGCCCCGATCCGCCGCCGGTCGCTTCGGTCACGGAAGTGCCAATGGCGCGGCCCGATGGCAGCGCGCTGCTCGCGCGACTGTATCGTCCGCTATCCGCGCAGCCCGACGCTGTATTGCCTCTGTTGATCTTTTGCCATGGCGGCGGCTGGTGCGTGGGTGATGTCGAGAGCTACGACTCGCTGTGCCGCGAGTTGGCGAACGAAAGTGCCTGCGCAGTGCTGTCGGTCGATTATCGGCTCGCCCCGGAGCATCCGTTTCCGGCCGCCGTGCTCGATGCCCGGCTCGCGTTCGACTGGGCGGTCGAGCACGCGGACCTGATTGCGATCGACCCGCAACGCATCGCGCTAGGTGGCGACAGCGCCGGCGGCAATCTCTCGATCGTCACTGCGTTGGCGCTGCGCGATGGCGGGGGTGTGGTGCCGCGCTTTCTGCTGCTGGTCTATCCGAGTACCGAGATCGTCAGCAGCCGGCCGTCGCGCGCAGCCTATGCCGATGGTTTCTTTCTCGATCACGAGACCCTGGTGTGGTTCTTCGAGCGCTATCTGCCGCAGGGGCAGGGTGAAGACTGGCGTGCCTCGCCGATGCGTGCCGCTTCTCTTGCGGGGTTGCCGCCGATGCTGCTGGTCGGCGCCGAGTACGATCCCTTGGTTGACGACTGCGAGGCCTTTGTCGAGCGGGTGCGCAGCGAAGGTGGTGAGGTCGAATACCACCGGATCGCGGGCATGGTGCATGGCTTTCTGACCCTCGGAAAACTGTTTCCCGAGGCCAATGCCACTGTCGTGCTCGCCGCGACCGCGCTGAAACGGGCTCTGCTCGGCGCTTGAATGACGATCTGACCGAGAGTCTTTGCCATGAATATTGATCTTGTCCTCGTCCTGGTGCTGCTTGTTGCCGCGATCGCGATGTTCATCCGCGGTAGCCCGCGCATGGACATGGTGGCGCTGATCATGATCGCGGTGCTGCCGCTTACCGGCACGGTTACGGTTGCCGAGGCGATTGCCGGTTTCAGCGACCCGAACATCGTGCTCATCGCCTTCCTGTTCGTGCTCGGCGAGGGCTTGGTGCGCACCGGGGTCGCACGGCGGCTGGGGGATTGGATCAACGCCAAAGCGGGGGGTAGCGAGGTCAAGCTGGTGGTGTTGCTGATGGGATCGGTGTGCAGTCTCGGGGCCTTCATGAGTTCAACCGCGATCGTCGCGATCTTCATTCCGGTGGTGCTGCGCATCTGCATGAACACCGGTATGGCACCGTCGAAGCTGATGATGCCGATGAGCTTCGCCGCGCTGATCAGCGGCATGATGACCCTGGTGGCCACGGCCCCCAACCTGGTCGTGAATGCCGAACTCGAGCGTCAGGCAGGCACCGGCTTCGACTTCTTCACCATCACCCCCTTCGGTGTGGTGATTCTCGGCTTGGGCATCGTGTACATGCTGGTGGCCCGGCGCTGGCTTCCGGACAACCGCGCCGAATCCAGTTCCAAACCGGCCCGGCCGACATTTCGCGAGTGGATCGACCGGTACGCGCTGGCCAGTCGCGAGTTCAGGGTGAGAGTGCTCGCGGGCAGCCCCCTGCGCGGGCGATTGCTGGGTGAACTCGATCTGCGTGAAAAGGGTGTGAATCTGCTCGCGATCGAGCGTCGCCTGGGTCGCAGGCGGGCACTGGTGCAACCGGTGGCGGGCACCGAAATTCTCGTGGATGACGTGCTCCTGCTGGATGTGCGCACGCCCGAGCCCGAGGCGAAGGGGCTGGCACAGGCGTTCGGGGTCGAGGTCCTGCCGCTGGGCGCCACCCATCGCTATCTCACCGATTGCACCCAGGAAATCGGAATGATCGAGGTCATTCTGCCCGCAGAGTCGGGCGTGCTGGGGCAGACAGTGTTGCAGGCGCGGATCAGGGGCGAGTTTGGCTTGACCGTGATTGGCCTGCGCCGCGGCAATGAGGTGATCGACGATGAACTTCTGGATGAAAAGCTGCGGGTGGGCGATACCCTGCTGCTGACCGGCTTCTGGGCCGACATTCGTCGCCTGCAGCAGGATGGTAGCGACTTCGTGCCGCTCAACATGCCGGCCGAACTGGACGAGGTATTGCCGGCCCATGATCGCGCCCCGCACGCGCTCGCGATTCTGGTGCTGGTGGTGGCGCTGATGGTGAGCGGCATCGTGCCCAATGTGCATGCGGTGTTGTTCGGTTGTCTGCTGCTCGGCCTGTTCAAGTGTGTGGACATCGCCAGCGCCTATCGCTCGGTAAACTGGCAGAGCCTGGTGCTGATCGTGGGCATGATGCCGTTCTCGCTCGCACTGCAGCGTACCGGTGGCGTGGCGATGGCCGCCGAAGGCTTGTTGGTGGTGGCGGGCGAGGGCTCGCCGCGGGTAATTCTCGCGGCCATCTTCGTGCTCACGGCGGTGCTGGGGATGTTCATCTCGAATACTGCAACTGCCATCCTGATGGCGCCGGTGGCGCTGGCGGTGGCCGCTGATCTCGGGGCGTCGCCGTATCCGTTCGCGATGATCGTCGCGCTGGCGGCGTCGACCGCATTCATGACGCCCGTGTCGTCACCGGTCAATACCCTGGTGGTGGGTCCAGGCAATTACAACTTCGGCGATTTCATCCGCATGGGTGTGCCGTTCAGTCTGATCGTGATGATTGCCTCGGTGGTCATGGTGCCGCTGCTGATGCCGTTCTGACGAGTAGTCCAGCATATCGATCGAAATGTGCATATCTTTGACGATATAGCGTTTTTAGCTTCGATTATGGTACTTTGCTTCGACCATGCGAATGGCCATTTTCGACATAACCAAGGATATCCCATGAAAGTACGCGCTCCATTGCACTATGCACTCGCCCTTGGCCTCACCGCATTTGTCGGCCTGAGTCAGGCCGACGGTGGCAAGGTGGTCAATTTCAACATCACCGAAGCCGAAGTCGCGGCAGCTCAGGCGGGTTGGGGTGAGGCTTTGCTTCAGATCAGCAGTGACAACCGGACCGGCGGCATCGAGAAGGCTACCGCCACTGCCAAGGCGGTGCTGGATGCCGCGTATGGCTACAATCTTGGGCCGGTGCTGTTCAACCCGACCCTGACATCCGGCGAGCAGAACTTCCGGACTACCCATGAAGGCGCGCTTGCGTACTTCGTCGGTGGCAACAAGGACTTCCCCAGCGACAGCGGTTTCGCGCTCAACGACTGGCGCAAGTACGAGTACAAGAATGCTGCCGTCCTGATCAATGGCGATATGGCCCTCACCATGGGCAATGTGATGCTGACCGACAAGGACGGCAACGTGACCACGGTCGACAAGACCTGGGGCTTCAAGAAGGACGACAAGGGCGCGCTGCGCATCGTGTTGCACCACTCCTCGCTGCCGTTTACGCCGGCCAAGTAATTCGGGGCGCTCCGCCGTTCTTGTGGATAGGCGCCCGGCGGGCCGTCTGGCCTGACGGTGCCGTGGCGATGACGGCGGCAGCGTGCTCCGGTAGCATTGGTTTTCGCTGATACTTACCGGAAACCGAAATGGCTACGCTCGAACTGACTGCAGACAATTTTCAGGACACGATCTCCAACAACGAGATTGTGTTTCTCGACTTCTGGGCCGCCTGGTGCGGCCCGTGCCGTGCCTTCGCGCCGACCTACGAGGCCGCGTCGGAGGCACATCCCGATATCGTGTTCGGCAAGATCGACACCGAGGCCCAGCAGGAACTCGCTGCCACATTCCAGATCCGTTCCATTCCCACGATCGCGGTCATTCGCGACAACGTGATGGTGTTTCGTGAGTCGGGTGC
>JAEUNS010000410.1 GCA_016790005.1 Zoogloeaceae bacterium | reverse complement strand
GTGATGATCACCGTCAAGAACGGTAGCTGGGCTTTGCTCAAGTAACAGGCGACATAAGAGGCACGGCTTTCGAGAGCGTTTCGCCCCAAACTAGCGACGACTGACGCCAAAACGAACGCTGGCCGCCGCCTGCATCGCCGGCGATGCCAAGCGGGGATCGTCCCGCAAGTGGGCGCGCAGCATCGGCAAGGCATCCAGTCCCCAGAACAGACGCTCGCCGATCACGATGGTCGGTACCCCGAAAACGCCGTCGCTGGCAGCCTGGGTCGTGTTTTCCTTCAGGCGGTTCTTGACCGCTGCCGCATCCAGGTCCAGCGCCGGCGCTTCTACCCCCAAGCGCTCAAGCAGGTCCTGCCACGCCTCGGGACTCTCCGGATCGCAGCCGGTGGTGTAGAGCGCGTCGAACACGGCTGATACGACGGCAGGCGTCGCACCCAGCGCAACGATCAGGCGCAGGTAGCGCAAGGGATTGAACGGGTGCACAGCCGGCATCACGAAGGGAATCCCCTGCTCCTGGGCCGTCCAGGTGCACAGTTCGTAGGTGAAGCGCCGCTTGCGCTCGATCTCGGCCGGGCCTTTGTGGCCGAACGCATTCAGCAGTCCTGCAAACAGCACCGGACGCCGCTCGAGCGGCACCGGCAAGGGCTCCCGTCGCAAAGCCTGATCCATGAGGCAAGCCCAAGGGGAGATCACGTCGAAGTAATAGACAGCCTGGGATGCGGATTCTGTGGTGCTCAATGCAAACTCCTTGCGCGAAGGCGCGTTCATGTCGTGATCGCCAGCGTTTCAGCGAGAAGATCGATGCGGTCGCTGCCCCAGAACAGCTCGCCCCGATGAACGAAGGTCGGCGCACCGAAGACGCCGAGCTTGTCTGCTTTCGCGCTTGCCTTCGCCAGATCGGCCTCGGCGTTCGTGGTGAGATACGTTCGCCATGTGCGCGCATCAAGCCCGGCCACCTGCAGCGCAGCCTCAATCTGGGAATGGGATTCGAGATCGAACTCGCGGCGCCAGAACGCAGCCAGCATCGGATCGAGGAGCGCCCAAAGCCGATTGTGCGCCTTGGCGAAGAGCATGGCGTGGCACCCCAGGGTCGGATCCCAGAGTTTGGTCGTGGGGCGGATCGTCAGACCCTGTTTCGTCGCCAGACGGCGGCAGTCCATGTACAGATATTTCACCTTCGCCACGTCCCGACTGGTGCGCTCGTCGACCTCACCACCGTAGGCGGAGCGAAAGTCGGTGATATATGGCCACCACTCGAAGCGCACCCCGGTACGCTCGGCCAGTTGGCGCGCGGGCCCCAGGGAGAGGTAGGAATAGGGACTGCGCAGGTCGATGAAGGCGTCCACCGCCGGGGTGTCTTGCATGCTCATGCACCATCCTCCGCTTTGAACAGGTTGCGCTTGGCCTCGTCCGAGGTCGATACATCCACCCAGCGGTCCCGCAGCAGGTCAAGCCCCCGGCCTACGGCGGGTCGGGCACGCACGCGGCCATACCAGGCCAGGACGTTCGCAAATTCGTCGAGGTTTACTCCGGTGTACTTGTGAATGCGGACCCACGGAAAACACGCCATATCAGCGATGCAATAGTCGTCGCAGATGAAGTCTCGGCCTGCCAGACGCTGGTCGAGCACCTTAAGCAGGCGGTGAGTCTCATTCTGATAGCGCTCGATGGCGTAGGGAACGGGGTTGGGTGCATACCGAAAAAAATGCTGTGCCTGCCCCATCATCGGCCCGAGTCCACCGACCTGCCAGAACAGCCACTGCAGCATCTCAGTGCGCTGCCGCGGCGCAGCGGGCAGGAAGCGCCGCTCTTTCTCAGCGAGATAGAGCATGACCGCACCGCTTTCGAAAACCGTGACCGGTCCATCGTCATCCAAGGGTTCGTCGTCGATGATCGCCGGGATCTTGGCATTGGGGTTGATCGCCAGATAGCCAGGTTCCCGCTGCTCACCTTTCGTGATGTTGATGGGAATGAGCTTGTAGGGAATCCCCAATTCCTCGACCAGGATCTGCACCTTGTGTCCGTTGGGGGCGGGCCAGCTATAGAGATGGATCATTGCGCGCCTCCGCTCATTTTTCCGTCTTGCCGTGCATGACCATGATGGTCTGCTGCATGAGTGCACAGAGCGTTTCCTTGCCATCCTTGACGGCGAATACTTCGGCCTTGGTCACGATCAGCGTTCGCCCCGGACGGACGACTTCGCCCCGCGCGATGAGCTTCTCGCCATCGGCCGGTGCCATCAGGTTCATCTTGTACTCAACGGTCAACACCGAGGCGTTGGCCGGGACGACAGTCATCGCCGCATAGCCGGCGGCCGAATCGGCAATCGTGCCGACGACACCACCATGGACGAAACCGTGCTGCTGCTCGACACCCTGCCAATGAGGCAGATGAATCTCCGTGCGCCCCGGCTCCACAACCGGCAAGGTCGCCCGGATCAGATGCATCACGTTCTGGCGTTCGAAGCTCTCGCGGACACGATCTGCGAAACTGGGGTCGATGGCGCTCGTCATGGTTGGGATCTCCTTTACCGTAAGGCCCCATTTGAATTCATGTATAAATCCGGTACAAACGAGTTTTTCGATACATCGCATGCGGCCAAGGAATGTCAGTCTCTCTCGCCAAACTTCCCTCGCCAGACCTTCTGCGCAGCTTCGTGGCCGTGGGTCGGCGCATGAGCATCACGCTGGCGGCTCAGGATCTTTTCCTGACCCAGTCCGCCGTCAGCCGGCAGATCCATTCGCTGGAAGCCGCCTTGGGCATGAAGTTGTTCGAGCGCGCGCACCGTGCGATCCATTTCACGGCCGAGGGCGAGCGGCTGTTCGTCAGCGCCGACGGTGCGATGCAGCAGTTGCAGGATACCGTCGGCACGCTCCAGGCAAGCAGGCTTGCGCATCAACCGGTCACCCTGACCGCCAGCATCTCGTTCGTTGGACTCTGGCTGCTACCGCGACTGCCGCAGTTCCAGCAACGCAATCCGAATGTCGAAGTCCGTCTGTCGGCCAGCAACAGCATCATGGATCTGCGCCAGGAGGGGCTGGACATCGCGATCCGCTACGGCACTCGGGAGCTGATGCCTGCAGGAGCAAGGCGACTCTTCGGGGAGACGGTCTTTCCCGTCGCACACCCTAGCCTGGGGATCCGCAAACTGGACGACCCGCAGATCGTCGCGCGTTCGGTGCTCCTCGAGTTCGAGGGCGACTCGTCCCCGTGCTGGAACTGGGACGCGTGGCTTGAGGCTCAGGGCTGGTCGGGCCTCAAGCCCAAAGGGGTAATCCGCTTCAATCTGTTCGATCAGATGATCCACGCCGCCATCGCCGGCCAGGGGATCGCCCTGGGCCGTGTCCAGTTCATCCGTCCAATGCTCGATGACGGGCGGCTGCTCGCGCTGCCAACGCCTCACCCCGGCCCGAAGTCGAACAAGGTGTTCTGCCTGCTCCAGCGCGATGCCGAGCCGACGAGGGATGCACGCGCATTGATCGACTGGATCGTCGACGAGGCCAAACAAACAGATGAGTTTGAGGCGGCAACTCGAAGATGAGCGCTGGCGGGTTACGGATCGAAGCAGACATCCGACTGGCCAGCCGGAGGCAACAATGAAAGACAGCTCTTGGCCGCTGCGACCATTCAGAGTGTCCGCCCAGACCGGCCGGAGCGGCCGAACCACCGACGTTGGCTGGGCGTGCGATTGAGGGCTGGTGGCGCCCCTCGTCCATTGCATAAGAGCGGATACTCGGGTTCAGTGGAAGCGCAGGCACAATGTTAACGCCCGGCTACATGCCCGGCGTTTTCGACTTCAATGACCAGGAACGGTCATGCAGTCATTGTTTCTAGACACTTGCAGACACTCCATTCTCTTTCATATAATTCATGTTTAAATTATTTTGTTTTTGATTATTTATTTCTTGACTTTATATTCGGTTTGGCAAAAACTTGCTCCATGGAATCGTTGTGCGAACGCACCGCAACGCAGTAACGGGCCCCAGAGCCCGCCCCCGAATGCGGGCAAATGCCCGGGAAGAGAGGAGACACCATGAGCAGTGCCCATATCGATCGTTTTGTCATCGACCACCTTCCACCCACCGACCAGTGGCCGGAAATGGTCTTCGACCGCCCGGAACTGCAGTTTCCCGAACGACTGAACGCCTGCGTCGAACTGGTCGACCGCGCGGTGGACGAAGGTCATGGCGACCGGCCGGCCATCATCGGCAAGGACATCCACTGGACCTACCGCGAGTTGCAACGCCAGGTAAACCACTTGGCCCATGTCCTGCTCGAAGACATGAGTCTCTTGCCCGGCAACCGGGTACTACTGCGCGGCGCCAACTCGCCCTGGCTCGCCGCGTGCTGGCTTGCGGTGTGGAAGGCGGGTGGAGTTGCAGTCGGGACGATGCCCTTGCTCCGTGCCAAAGAGCTCAAGGAGATCATCCACCTCGGCCAGATCAGCCACGCGCTGTGCGAGGCGAGTCTCGGCGAAGAGCTCGAATATGCTCAGGCCGATTGTCCGGAACTGCGCGAAGTAATGCTCTATGGCGCGGGCGGAACGCTGGCAACGCGCATGGCGAGCAAGCCGGACAGCTTCGAGGCGGTTGCCACGCTGGCCACCGACCCGGCCCTGATCGGCTTTACCTCGGGCACGACCGGCGTGCCCAAGGGCACGATTCATTTTCATCGCGACGTGATGGCCATGTGCGAGGTCTTCCCGCGCCATTGTCTCAAGCCGCAGGCAAGCGACGTATTCATCGGCACACCGCCGCTGGCCTTCACTTTCGGCCTCGGGGGCCTGTTGTGTTTTCCGCTGTGGGCGCGCGCCAGCACCATTCTGCTCGAAAAACTCGCACCCGAACCGCTGATGCAGGCGATCGCCCAACATGGCGCCACGATCTGCTTCACCTCGCCCACGGCCTACCGCCAGATGTCGACGCTGGTGGACAAATACGATATCGCCAGCCTCAAGAAATGCGTATCGGCCGGCGAGGCATTGCCGACCGACACCCGCGAGCGCTGGCGCGAAGCCAGCGGCATCGAGATTCACGATGGCATCGGTGGAACCGAGCTGATTCACATCTACATTGCCTCAGGGCCCGAGG
>JAEUNS010000403.1 GCA_016790005.1 Zoogloeaceae bacterium | reverse complement strand
TCACCCGCAAAGCGGTACAGCAGATGGATGCCGGCATGACCGCCCGATCGGACGATAGCGCTGCCCAACCTCCCCTCCAGCGCCGCCTGCAGCGTGTCGCGGCGCTCACGGTAGATTGCGCGCATACGCTTGATATGCGCCGAGAAATGGCCCTCGGCGATGAACTCGGCCAGCGCGGCCTGATCGGTGAGGCGGCCTTCGCGAAATAACTCGGTATTGCCTACCATGAAACACTCGGCCAACTCCGGCGGCACCACCAGATAGGCGATGCGCAGGCCGGGATACATCACCTTGCTGAAGGTACCCAGGTAGATCACCCGGCGTGCGCCTGCAAGCCCGAACAGAGAGGCCACCGGGTTCGCATGGTAGCGCAGCTCGTTGTCGTAATCGTCTTCGATGATCCATGCCTGGTGGCGCTGCGCCTGTTCCAGCAGTTCGAGCCGCCGATCGAGCGCGAGCACCGTGCCGGTCGGGTACTGGCTCGACGGGGTCAGGAAGATCAGCCGGGGCGGCTTGCGCCAATCGTCGGCGCTCGGGGCAATGCCCTTGTCGTCGAGGGCGATCGGCACCAGTTCGGCGCCGGCCGCGCGCAGCACGTTGCGCACGCCCCAGTAGCCTGGCTCCTCCATCCACACCGAATCACCCGGATCGCTGAGCATGCGAGCGCAGAGGTCGACCGCTTGGTGAGTGCCGTTGAATATCAACACCTGACGCGGATCACAGGACAACAGCCGGCTCGAACGCAGATAGTCGGCGATGGCCACCCGCAAGGGTGCGAATCCACCTACACCATATTGCAGCAGATGCGACTGGCGCGGATGCACATACTTGGCGAGCAGCCGTCGCCACACCTGGAAGGGGAAGTGCTCAACATCCGGTATGCCCGGCATGAACGCTCCATGCTGCACCCGGCTGCTGCCCGACAGTCTGGCCAGGGTCTCGCCGCGGCGCGACAACATGGGGGCGGCACGCTCTGCCGCCTGCACGCGCGCGTTGCGCGCAGGGCGTAGCTGCAGCGATTCGCACACATACGTACCGTCGCCCACCCGACCCTCGAGATAGCCCTCGACGGTGAGCTGTTCGTAGGCCTTCATTACCGTATTGCGACCCATACCCAGCTCGATGGCGAGGCTGCGCGAGGGCGGCAGTCGGGTACCCGGACGAATGCCGCCGTCGAAGATCGCCTGGCGCAACGCAAGGTAAAGCCGCACCCGCAGCGCCAGCGCCTGCGATTGCCGGCCGAGGTTCTGCAACACCACATCTCCGATCAAACCCACATCCATGATTGCAGCCCCATGCCGTGTTGCACGCCGCTTCGCAAGCATTTCCCTCGATCCAGGGTTTGCCTTCGGGCTCATTCCCAGCGTAGCATCGGAAATCGCTCCGGAGGCAGCAAGATCAATGATTGGTTCAGGCTCGATCACCGTCAGATTCGTGTTTCTGTTCGTATCGATCATCTCGATCGTGCTTACGCTGTTCGGCCTCTGGAACCAGTACAACGTGCGTGACGAGCGCATGCGCGGCCTCGATGAACAACTCGACGGTATCGCCCAGCGTCTGAGTACGAGTCTTCCCACCGCGGTGTGGCAACTCAACGACGAGCAGATCGCCAACATCGTCCGCTCGGAAATCGGACCACCCTTCGTCCGGGCGATCCAGGTCAATCCCTTATCGGGCAAAAGCTTTGGCCTGCAGCGCGGCGCCAACGGCATCGAGGCGCTCGACGCGGGCACACTGCCCGACGCCGGCATCCGACGGCGTATCGAACTCACCATCAGCACCAAAGGCACGACCCGCAGCATCGGGGATGCCATCATTCAGGCAAGCGACAGCCAGATCAACGCCCAGTTGCAGCACGAACGACAGTTCTTCGTCGTCCAGATGATCGGGCTCAATCTGATCATCGCGCTCGCACTATATTTCGCGCTCAGGATGGTCGTGCTCAAACCGCTGCGGCGCATCGGTGAGGCCCTGCATGAGATAGCCGAGGGAGACGCCAGCATCGGCCCCCGCCTACCCATGAATCAGACCCGCGAGTTCAACGCGGTCTCGGTCAATTTCAACCAGTTCGTAGACAAACTCGAACGCAAGATGGGGGGTTCGCTCGACCGGGTTCACGCAAGCATCAACGCCATTGCCGCGGGTGATCTCGATGGTGCGGTGGTTTTCGATGCCGACAACCCAGACAGCGTTCTTGGCCGCCTGGCATTCATGCGCGACAAACTGCGCGCGATCAGCAGCGAACAGGCGCGCAATGCGATGGCCCTGGAGAAGGCCAACTTCGTCGCCAACCAGGCGCTCGAACTCACCCACTCAGCCCAGTGGGAGATTGACGGTGCCAACCTCCAGCAACTCATCGGTTCGCCACGCTATGCAGCGCTCTGCGGCGAGGCCGAGCGGCCACCCGACTGGCACTACGACCTTCGTAGCGAATTCTGGCCGCGTCTCGCGGCCGCCCGACCGGAGCAGATCCAGCCTCTGGGCGAGGAAGCCTATTCCGCCCTCAAGCGCGGTGCGATGAGCTTCGATGCCAGCTACCAGTATCGCCGCCCCAGTGATGGCCGGGTCGTGTGGCTGCACTCGGCTGGTCAATTCGAGCGCGACAGCAATGGGCGAGTGCTGAGAATCTATGGTGTCACCCAAGACATCACTACACTCAAGGAAGCCGAGGAAACCACGCTCAGGGCGCAGAAGGCGGCCGAAGAATCAAATCGTGCCAAGTCAGACTTTCTCGCCAACATGAGCCACGAGATTCGTACCCCATTGAACGCGATCATCGGAATGTCCGATCTCGTGATGCGAACCGAGCTCAACCCGAAACAGCGGACCTACCTGACAAAGGTGCATGCATCCGCGCTCAGCCTGCTCAGAATCATCAACGACATTCTCGATTTTTCGAAGATCGAGGCCGGCAAGATGGACGTCGAGATCGTCGACTTCAAGCTCGACGAGGTCATGGACAATCTCGCTGGCCTGGTTGCCGAAAGCGCCACCGACAAGGGACTCGAACTGCTTTTCGCGATTCAGCCAAAGGTGCCTTCAGCACTCAGCGGAGATCCACTCAGGCTGGGCCAGATCCTGATCAACCTGGTCGGCAACGCGATTAAGTTCACCGAGCACGGTGAAATCGTGGTGGGTGTCGAACTTGAAGAAAAGCCACAGGGCCGGGGTGCCGCCAACCCGCTGGACATCACGCTGCACTTCTGGGTCAAGGACACCGGAATAGGCATGACGGCTGCGCAGCAACAGGGGCTGTTTACCGCTTTTTCACAGGCCGATACCTCAAGCTCGCGCCGTTTCGGCGGCACCGGCCTTGGCCTGAGCATCTCCCGGACCCTGGTCGAACTGATGAACGGGCGTATCTGGGTCGAGAGTGAATTCGGTGCTGGCACGACCTTCCACTTTGTCGTGCGCCTGCGCAAACAGCCAAACCATGAAGCGCTCGAAACCCCGCCTGCCGCCATCTGGCGCGGCTCGCGGGTTCTGGTCGTGGATGACAACGAGAGCGCATTGCAGATAAGCACCAGGCTCCTCGACGGCCTGGGGTTCAAGGTGAGCGGCGCCAAGGAAGGGCGCCACGCGGTCGAATTGGTCGTCCGGGCACAGGAAGAGGGCAATCCCTTCGAACTGGTTCTACTCGACTGGATGATGCCGGGCATTTCGGGAATCGAAACCCTGAAGCAGCTCAAGCGGCTGGCCGCGCACATGCCCAAGGTCATCATAGTCACCCACCACAATCGCGGCGAAACAACCCAGACCGCTCGCCAGGCAGGCGTCGAAGCCGACGCGATCGTGGGCAAGCCGCTCACCGCATCGGTTCTGAACGACGCCATTGCGCGCGTGCTGTCCGACCGCAAGGATGCAGCGGTCGAGCGCCCGCCAAGACGCGCCGATACCAACAAGGGCATGCAGACTGATCGCCTGCGCGGACTGAAGGTGCTGCTGGTCGAGGACAACGAGGTTAACCGCGAGCTTGCGTATGAATTGCTCACCAACGCAGAGATCGAGGTTGAGACCGCCAACGATGGACAACAGGCCATCGACGCCCTGCTCGCCTCACCCTATGACATGGTGCTGATGGATTGCCAGATGCCGGTCATGGACGGCTATGTCGCCACCCGCCACCTGCGCGCCGACCCGAGGTTCGCCAAGATCCCGATCATCGCGATGACGGCCAATGCGATGGCAGGAGACCGTCAGCGGGTGCTCGATGTCGGCATGAACGACCACATCCCCAAGCCGATCGACATTGCGGTGATGTTCAACGTGATTGCCCGCTGGGATCCCCGGGCAATCGCCGCGACCGGTGCCGAAAGCCCGAACGACGCCAGTGCCGAAATTCACGAACAGGAAGCCGAACACCCGTTCATGGCCTTGAACAGCATCGATACCCGCGCCGGGCTGGCGGTGGTGGCAGGCAACCAGAATCTCTACCGCCGCCTGCTCGACAAGTTTGCCCACTCCGAGCGCGACTTCGCCACGCGCTATCAGCTTGCCGTCGTCTCGACTGATCGGGCAGCGGCAGTGCGCGCCGCACACACGCTCAAAGGTCTCGCCGCAAACATTGGCGCTGCTTCGCTTACCACCGCGGCGGCCGCGCTCGAAACCGCAAGCGAGAACGCCGGAGTCGATCCAGGCCATATTGCGCGACTGATTCAGTCCGTGAGGCGCGAACTCGACGGCGTCATCACCGATATCGAGCGCCTCCGGCAACACGATCAGGCACGGGAACAGGCGCGCGCGGAGGCCGAGACAAGCACCGACATATCGCCTCAGGTGCGGGAGCAGGGGCGCAGAATCCTTGCCGAACTGGCCGCCCTGATCGACGCCAGCGATGCCGATGCGGTCGAGCTAGGCGCACGTTTCGCCACCACAATGAAATCCACTTCGCTGCAGGCCTCGGCAGAGTTGCTGGCGCAAACCCTCGACGAGTTCGACTTCGAAAAGGCGGCCGGAATTGTTCCCGCGATCTGGCTCGCCCTCGCTGATTGAAGACCGGGGGCGTTCGACCACCCAGATTGGCTCTCCTTGTCCAGCACAAATTGGCTCTCGCATAGGCTCCATTATCGACATACACTTAAAGCGCCACGGATGAAACACATCCGGCACATGGCGTGTGAGATCGGTCCAACAAGAGACCGACCGGCGCCGACCACACAGGAGGATGACAACAGGTGCCCACACAAGCGCTTGCAGGCGGCCATACGGCTGCTGCCCACGAAAACGCCGACGTACTGGTCAGTTTCAGCCACGTCCAGAAAACCTACGACGGCGACACGCTCATCGTCAAGGATCTCAACCTAGACATTCGCCGGGGCGAGTTTCTGACCCTGCTCGGGCCCTCCGGCTCCGGCAAGACCACGTGCCTGATGATGTTGGCTGGCTTCGAGACGCCAACCTCGGGCGAGATTCGCCTCGCCGGACAGGTCATCAACAAGTTGCCGCCTTACAAACGCAACATCGGCATGGTTTTCCAGAACTACGCCCTGTTCCCGCACATGACCGTGCTGGAAAACCTGCGTTTTCCGCTGGCGGTGCGCAAGCATCCCGCGGCCGAGATCGATGCCAAGGTCAAGCGCGCGCTCGGCATGGTGCAACTCGGCGGCTTTGAAAACCGCTATCCACAACAACTCTCGGGCGGTCAGCAACAACGCATCGCACTGGCGCGGGCGCTGGTGTTCGACCCGCAACTGGTGTTGATGGACGAACCCCTGGGGGCACTCGACAAGCAGTTGCGCGAGCACATGCAACTCGAGATCAAGCATATCCACCAGTCGCTGGGGGTCACCTTCGTGTTCGTGACCCACGACCAGGGTGAGGCACTGACCATGTCGGACCGCATCGCGGTCTTCAACCATGGCGTGATCCAGCAGATCGACACCCCGGCCACCCTCTACGAACACCCGGCGAACGCCTTCGTCGCCAACTTCATCGGCGAGAACAACGCGCTCGCGGGCCATGTCATGGCTACCGCGAACGACATCTCGACAGTCTCGCTCGGTGACGGCAATGTGCTCGCAGCCCGCACCGGTGATGCCGGCGGCCCGGGTAGCCCGGTGATCGTGTCGATACGCCCCGAGCGGGTACGCCTCGCCAAACCCGACACCCCGCCTCACAGTCGCCTGGCCGCACGGGTGATCGAGCAGATCTACTTGGGTGATCACATCCGCCTGCGCATGCAGGTATCAGGCTGCGAAAACTTCACCATGAAGACCCCGATATCGAAACTCGACCGATGCCCCAATGCCGGCGAGACGGTCGATATCGAACTCTCGCCCGAGCATCTGCTGGCCTTGGCACCGCCGCCCTCGGCCTGAGCCTGTAATCGACGTCGCCGGTCGTCGCATTGCGATTTCCCAACCGGCATGCAAGGCCATACATCGAACCGTCCCACACCCGGAGCATGAAGAAGCCATGAAAACACGTCTGCTTGTCACCCTGATCGCCGCCATCGCGGGCATGAGCTTTGCCCATGCCGACGTCACCGTCATTTCCTTCGGCGGTGCCGCCCAGGCCGGCCAGAAAAAGGCCTATTACGATCCCTTCAGCGCCGAATCGGGCATCAAGGTGATTCCGGGTGAATACAACGGCGAAATGGCCCGCATCACCGCGATGGTGCAGGCCGGCAACGTGACCTGGGACGTGGTCGAGGTCGAATCGCCCGAACTGGTGCGGGGTTGCGAAGAAGGCCTGTTCGAGAAGCTCGATTATTCGAAGATCGGCAACAAGGCCGATTTCGTGCCCGAGGCGGTCACGGACTGCGGCATCGGCACCTTCGTGTGGTCGACCGCACTCGCCTACAACGCCGATACCCTCAAGGAAGCACCCACCTCATGGGCGGATTTCTGGAACGTCGAGAAATTCCCCGGCAAACGCGGCCTGCGCAAGGGCGCAAAGTACACCCTCGAGTTTGCGTTGCTGGCCGACGGGGTCGCGCCCAAGGACATCTACAAGGTGCTCGAAACCCCCGAGGGCGTGGCCCGCGCGTTTGCCAAGCTCGACCAGATCAAACCGCACATCGTATGGTGGGAAGCCGGTGCCCAGCCGCCGCAACTGCTCGCCTCCGGCGACTTGGTCATGAGTTCGGTTTATAACGGCCGTATCGCCGCCGCCCGCAAGGAAGGCCGCAACCTCGAGATCGTCTGGAACGGCAGCATTTACGACTTCGACTACTGGGCGATCCCCAAGGGTTCGCCGAATCTCGCGGACGCCTACAAGTACATCGAGTTCGCAAGTCGCCCCGCTCCACAGGCCCAGTTCTCGGCCGAGGTGCCCTATGGCCCGACCAATAACGCCGCCGTCGGCACCATGGACCCGGCCGTCGCCGCAACCCTGCCGACCTCACCCGCCAACCTCGTGGGGGCTTTCGCGACCGACACGGAGTTCTGGGTCGAGTATGGCGAAGACCTGGAGCAGCGCTTCAACGCCTGGGCATCACGCTGAGGCGAACCGGCGGAGCGAACGCCAGCTAAAACGCCCGCTCCGCCGGAACTCCTGCTGTTGCCTGATCACCCGCTGAAAGGCGGTGGCCGCTTCACCCCTTTAGCCCGACATTCTTCACGACGAGCGTACCTCGATGACTGCTGCCAGCGACACCCTCGATCCCTCGCCCGCGCGCGCGGTGCCGCTCAAGCGGCAACTGCGGCGAGCGGAACGGCGCAAGAACCTGCTGTTCATGGCACTCATCCTGCCACTGGCGGTGTTCGTATTGGCGAGCTTCGTGCTGCCGATCGGGTCCTTGCTTCAGCGCAGCATCGCCAACCCCGAGGTTCACGACAACCTGCCCGAAACCCTCGAACTGCTCGACGACTGGTCGGGTGAGGGTCTGCCCGACGAAGCCGCATTCGTCGCGCTGGCCCGTGAACTCGGCGCAGCGCGAGGCACGCCGGCCATCGCCGACATCGCCAAGCGCCTCAACCGCGAGCAACCGGGGCTGCGCAGCCTGGTCATGCGCAGTGCCCGCGCCCTGCCACTCGCCGAGGGCACGCCCGCACAGGACGGTCTGATCGGCATCGACGAGCGTTGGCGCGACCCGGTGATCTGGGAAACCATCAAACGTGCAGGCAGCCCGACCACCGGCTTTTACCTGCTCGGTGCGATCGACCGCACCATCGCCGACGGCGGCGAGATCGTCAAGCTACCCAAGGAAGAAGCCATCTATCTCGACGTGCTGGTCCGCACCTTCGAGATGAGCGTCATCGTGACCGTGGCGTGCCTGCTGCTGGGATTTCCGCTCGCCTACCTGATGGCGACCCTGCCGGTCCGCCATGCGAACACCCTGATGATTCTGGTGCTGCTGCCGTTCTGGACCTCGGTGCTGGTGCGGGTCGCCGCCTGGATCGTGATCCTGCAGAACGAAGGCCTGGTGAATAAGCTCCTGATGTGGCTGGGCGCCACCGACGCGCCGATCCGGCTGCTGTTCAACCGCACCGGCGTGTACATCGCGATGGTGCACATCCTGCTGCCCTTCATGGTGTTGCCGCTGTATTCGGTGATGAAGGGGATTTCGCCGGTGTATATGCGCGCCGCGGTGTCGCTCGGCTGTCCGCCCTTCTCGAGCTTCTGGAAGATCTACTTCCCGCTCACGATGCCGGGCATCGCCGCCGGCAGCCTGCTGGTGTTCATCGTGTGCATGGGCTTCTACATCACCCCCGCGCTGCTGGGCGGGCCGGGCGACCAGATGATCAGCTACTTCATCGCGTTCTACACCAACCAGGCAGTGAACTGGGGCATGGCGGCGGCGCTGTCGGCCGTGCTGCTGGCCGCGACGCTGGTGCTGTATGCGCTCTACACCCGTTATCTCGGCGGCAACGCCGTCAACAAGATTCGCTGAGGAGATCCGAGCCATGCTCCAGCCCTACGCCTCTCCTGCCGAACGCTTGTGGTACTACGGCCTGCGTGGCCTCGTCGGCCTGACCCTGCTGTTCCTGGTGCTGCCGATCCTGGTCATCATCCCGCTGTCGTTCAATGCCGACTCGTTCCTGATGTATCCGATGACCGGCTGGTCGCTGCGCTGGTATGAAGAGGTGATCACTTCGCCATCGTGGCAACGGGCCATCACCAACAGCATGATCGTGTCACCGTTCGCGACCCTGCTCGCGATGATTCTCGGCACGCTCGCCGCGATCGGGCTGGTGCGCGCGAACTTTCGCGGCAAGGCTTTGCTCACCGCGATCCTGATCTCGCCGATGGTGGTGCCGGTGGTCATCGTTGCGGTCGCGATGTACATCTCGTTCGCGCCGCTGGGCCTCACCGGCAGCTACACCGGTCTGATCCTGGCGCATGCGGTGCTGGGCGTGCCGTTCGTGATCACCACCGTCACCGCCACGCTGCAGGGCTTCGACTTCAACCTGGTGCGCGCGGCCAGCAGTCTGGGCGCCAACCCGGTCACGACCTTCTTCAAGGTGACGCTACCGCAGGTGGCCCCCGGCGTGATCTCGGGCGGCCTGTTCGCGTTCGCGACCTCGTTCGATGAAGTCGTGGTGACGCTGTTCCTCGCCAGCCCCGAGCAGGCGACCCTGCCACGCCAGATGTTCTCGGGCATCCGCGAGAACATCAGCCCGGCGATCGCCGCGGTCGCGACCATTTTGATCCTCTTGTCCACCCTGATGCTGATGACGCTCGAAACCCTGCGTCGGCGCAACGAACGCCTTCGCGGTGTCAAACCCGCCTGAATCCCGCCCGGAGAAACCCGTATGACCGTCAATCTCAAGAATACCGACCTGTTCCGCAGCCAATGCCTCGTCAATGGCCAGTGGATAGGCGCCGACAGCGGCGCCACCATCGAGGTGCACAACCCCGCCAACGGCGAACTGCTCGGCACGGTCCCGAAAATGGGCGCGGCCGAAACCCGGCGCGCGATCGAAGCCGCGAATGCCGCTGGGCCCGACTGGCGCGCGCTCACCGCCGGCGCGCGCGCCAAGGTGCTGCGCAAGTGGTTCGACCTGATCGTCGAGAGCCAGGAAGACCTCGCGGTGCTGATGACCTCGGAGCAGGGCAAGCCGCTCACCGAGGCGCGTGGCGAGGTGCTGTATGCCGCGTCGTTCGTCGAGTGGTTCGCCGAAGAGGGCAAGCGCATTTATGGAGACGTGATTCCCGGCCACCAGCCGGACAAGCGCATCGTCGTCACCAAGGAGCCGATCGGCGTATGTGCCGCGATCACGCCGTGGAACTTCCCGCTCGCGATGATCACCCGTAAGGCCGGCCCGGCGCTCGCCGCGGGTTGCACCATGGTGCTCAAGCCCGCCAGCCAGACGCCTTATTCAGCGCTGGCGCTGGCCGCGCTGGCCGAGAAGGCGGGCGTGCCGGCCGGGGTGTTCAGCGTGGTCACCGGCTCGGCCGGCGAGATCGGCGGCGAGCTCACCGCCAACCCCATCGTGCGCAAACTCACCTTCACCGGCTCCACCGAGATCGGCATCAAGCTCGCCGCGCAATGCGCACCGACGATCAAGAAGATGTCGCTCGAACTCGGCGGCAACGCGCCCTTCATCGTGTTCGACGATGCCGACCTGGATGCTGCAGTCGAAGGCGCGCTCGCCTCGAAGTACCGCAACACCGGCCAGACCTGCGTCTGCGCCAACCGCCTGCTGGTGCAGGACAGCGTGTACGACGCCTTCGCCGACAAGCTCGCCACTGCGGTCGCCAAGCTCAAGGTCGGCAATGGTCTCGAGGGCGGCACCAGCCAGGGCCCGCTGATCGACATGAACGCGGTCGAGAAGGTCGAAGAGCACATCGCCGATGCAGTCAGCAAGGGCGCGCGCATCGTCGCCGGCGGCAAGCGCCATGCGCTCGGCCGCACCTTCTTCGAGCCGACCATCCTCGCAGACGTGACGCCCGCGATGAAGGTCGCGCGCGAGGAG